>NZ_JEZN01000010.1:0-100939 GCF_000581715.1 Acinetobacter sp. 479375
ACTTGGCAAGGCTGGTTATATTTGGCTGTGGTTCTCGATTTATATTCAAGGAAAGTCATCGGTTGGTCAATGAAACCTACGCTTGCCAAGGATATCGTTTTAGATGCAATTCTTATGGCAGTATGGCGACGCAGACCCAATGAACCTGTGATCATACACTCAGACCAAGGCTTACAATACAGCAGCGGAGACTGGCAGAAATTCTGTCAGAAGCATAATTTGGTTCCAAGTATGAGCCGGAGGGGAAACTGTTGGGATAATGCTGTTGCTGAATCCTTTTTTAGCAGCTTAAAGAAGGAAAGAATTAAAAAGCGAATCTATAAAACACGAGAAATGGCTCGTGCAGATGTGTTTGATTATATCGAGATGTTTTACAATCGAATCAGGCGTCATTCGCATCTCGATGGGATGAGCCCAGAAGCATTTGAGGCAGCTTCAAAATGAAGCTGTCTCATGTCTAGGATACTGGGAGCAGTCCAAGAATAGACCATATTTGTCTAGGAGAGTGGTGGCAGTCCATGGAGCTACAGAATTTGCCTAAGTAAAGTAGTGCATAAGGTGAGCTACGACACGATACAGTTCCTGATCTGAATGTATTTGCTTCGTTCAGGAAAATGCTTGATCTTTTTCAGGTAAGTGCTGATTCACAAGACAAGGTGCTGGATAGATTTCGGGGGTGATTTCATCCAAAGCAGTGTTCAGGTTGAATAATTGGCCAATCTGGTGAAAAAATAGCGCAGAGGTGATATCGGTTCCTGCATTTACAGGTTAAGGCCTATCAAATCTGATTTGTAGTAATTAAAAAATCGTTCGTTGGTTGAACATCAATGAAAATGTGATTAAAAGATGATTTGTTTTAACTCTTGGATAGGTCTTGATATTTCTCCCAAAGAGAAATATCAAGAGGAACTAAACAAGAATAAAAAACTATTATTCTGCAACTTCAACCGTTAAACCATAGGTATAAATATCGCTGGCTGGTTTTTTAGTGGCATCAGGGTTTGCTTCTGGATAAGCGGTTGTAATCAGGTAAATTCCTGTTTTTTCAAACTTGATTTCAACTTCACCTTTGTTATTGGTTTTGGCATGTGGCTGTTCACGTTGCGCATTTAAATCATAACTATCGGCACCTTTAAATATATCGATTTCAAGGTTGGGAACAGGCTTACCATCAAACAATACTTGAGCTTTTAAAGCCTCACCTGCATAAAGTTCACCCGGATGGCTAAGAAGTTTGACTTCAAAGCCTTTGTTACTCACGGCTGGAATGGCAGATGGTTTACCTTTGGTCACAAAGCTTTCAGCAATCAAATGATTGGTCACTTCGATCACTTGTGCATTTTTTGGGAGTTGATCTTCACTCACGAATCGTGGCGGTTGGTTATTGGCAGGAGCGGCAGGGCGTTGTTCAGTTTTTGCAGTCTCAGCAGGTTTATTCGCCTGATTTGGATTTTGCATCGGCATACGGTTGGCACGAACACGTAACCAACGACCATCGACTAATGCATACTTGCTTGGGTTGCCTGTCGCGTTTTGGGTGCGAATACGATAGGTTCCATCTTCATTCAGATCAAACTCTGCGACATTAAATTTTTTCAAGGCAGCAGCAGCATCAAGATTTTTTTGTTGTCCTGATGGCGTGCTAATCACATAATTGGTTTTAAAATTAAAACTAGGAACAAAGAATTTTTCAAGCGTAATTGAACTTTGAAAGCTCACTGAATTTGCTGAAGACGTATCAAATACATCGGGTAAAATATAAGGACTTGCGGTATGAGCCGATGCTAAAACAGGAAATGCCGATGTTAAAATCAACACTTTGAGCCAAGAAGTACGCATATAAAAATCTCTCTGAAAAATAACGTAACGCAATAAAACATTTTCCCAACAATTTACTTGATAATAAATATCATTTTCAATATTATTTTTGCAGAAAATTCTGGAGAATGGGCATGCCGCATCTTGCTTTGAAAAATGTTCTTAAACAATCCTCATCTGTGTTTCGTTTAAAACCCATCGTCATTGCGATTTCGCTTATTTCTCCACTGACGACCATCGATGCATTTGCTGCAACTTCGCTATCATCAGATTCTACGTCTGAATTAAACCTTAACTCACATCGTTTTCACCAAGATCATGTTTTGGGAACCTCTTTAGATGTAGTGATGATGGGGGTTAATACTCATCAGGCAGACCAAGCATTTCAAGCAATTCAACAGGAAATTGCCCGTTTGGATCAGATTCTTTCGACTTGGCGAACAGATAGTGAAATTAGTGCGTTGAACCATCAAAAAGATGCACAGGTTTCAAATGAATTGTTTGAAGTGATTGCTGCATGTGAAGATTGGCGCAGTAAAAGTTGCGGCGCGTTTGATGCACGTTTAGGGCAGTTGATTGGCCTATGGGAAAAAAATAACGGGGGTACATCAATTAGATGAAAATACCCGTCAGCAAGTTATTCAGCAGATACAACAACAACCGATTCATATGGATGCACAGCAAAATCGAATTCAACTTGATAAATCGCTCAAGATTGCGCCTGATGCTTATGCCAAAGGTTATATTATTGATCGTGCTTTAGTCGCGGCGCGTCAAGCTGTTCCTGCTTTACAAGGCGTGATGATTGATATTGGTGGCGATTTACGGGTTTGGGGGCAAGCGCCACAAAAGTCTGGCTGGAAAGTCGGTGTACAAAGCGCACAGGCAAAATATGATAATGCCTTACCTGAACAGGTTTTAAACTTGAATAATCAAGCGATTGCTTTTAGTGGTAAAGGTTATCGCGATTTGGCAGGACAAAGCCATTTAATTGATCCAAAAACCGGATTGCCCCTGCAACATGTAGAACAATGCGTGGTGGTGGGTCATTGTGCAGCCGATGCAGACGCTTTAGCAACGGCACTTGCTGCGATGCCTCCAGAAGAGGGCATGGCACTCATTGAGTCCTTAATCGGCTACGAAGCCAAAATGACCATGAGCAATGGCGATGGCTATCAGACTACGGGTTGGGGACAAATGGTGGAGGCACGTCCACAGGCCGACATGTTAAATGTTGCTGTGGGTGCATCATCGTCATGGCCAGCAGGTTATCAGGCTATTCTTGAGCTTGTGATTCCTAAAATTGCAGTTGAAAACTACCGTATTCCTTATGTTTCAGTTTGGGTCACAGACAGCAATAAAAAACTGGTGAAAACACTGGCAGTTTGGGGCAAAGACGAAAAATGGATCAACTCAAACTATGTCTGGTGGCGTCGTTATGGTCGTCAAATGCCAAATTTGGATGCCGTCGCCAAACCATCACGTCAACCGGGTCAGTATAAATTGGCTTGGGATGGTAAGGATGATACAGGTAAAGCCGTTGCCGCAGGTCAATACATTGTGCATGTCGAAACTTCGCGGGAGCATGGCGAGCATTCTTATCAGACTTTTGATTTGGATGTAAAAGCCAAAACATCTAGCCAAAATCTCCCAGCGCAAAAAGAAATTGGCGCATTAAAACTGAATTTCCAGAAAGTGAATTAATCGTTAAAAATATAGACTGGGATTTTATTCGTGTACCAACGCCGTGATTTTTACCGCCATGCACGTTATGTGCATGGCTGGCTTTCTGCTTTTGCCTTTCTGGTTTTAATCTTTTTTGCTCTCACGGGTTTATTTTTAAATAATCCAGACTGGTTTAAATCTTCTGCCCAAGAGCAAACTCATCAAATATCCATTCCTCACGAGATGTTGGAAAAAATTCAGCATCAGGAAAATCCCAGTATGGCGTTATTGGATTACATTCGTCAAAAGCAAAGTATTGTGGGACGTTATCGCAGCAGTGAAGTGTTAGATGATGAAGTGATGATCCGATTGGAAAGTCCCGCAGGAACAACCGATATTTCTGTACTACTGGATACAGGTGATGCAGAAATTACCCAAAAATCAGCCACCTTAGTATCCGTACTGAATGATTTACACCGCGGTAAAAATGTCGGAACGTCATGGCACTGGCTAATCGATATCAGCGCGATTCTCATTTTATTGCTTTCATTGGCGGGCTATATTTTATTTCTAAGTATAAAAACTCGTTTGGTGGCACATCTGCTGCTGACCGCAGCCAGTCTGGTGGTCTTGATACTCTTGGTTTGGTGTGCAGTATGAGGACATTTTGATGACCTCTGCGATCATTTGCATTCTGGTTGTACTTTCAGTTTTATTATTTGTGCATCTTTGCGTGATTGTGATTTTATTATTCAATCAGCGTCGATCTTCTGCACAGGTGAATGTCAGTCATGACGGATATCTGGTGGTTTATGCCAGTCAGTCTGGTCATGTAGAACATTATGCCAGACAATTTGCCCATCAATTGCAGCAATCGGGGCAGCTCAGTGCTGTTCTGGATCTGCAATATTTGTCGATCTCCGAATTAACGGCCGCCAAGAAAATCTTATGGTGCGTCAGTACTTATGGTGAGGGTGATGTGCCCGATACTGCGCGAGCGATTGCCAAAAAAATGTTTATGCAATCACTGGATTTATCTGCACAGCAATACGCAGTTCTGGCCTTTGGTGATCGTCGTTATGCGCAGTTTTGTGCATTCGGGCAGCGTTTGGATCAATGGTTGAAGACTCAACAGGCCCAACCGCTTTTTGAAATGATTTGTGTCAACGCGCTGAATCCGCGTGATTTGGAGCAATGGCAGGCTCAAATTGAACAATTGATTGAGATTAAACTGGATGTAAAAACTAAGCATCAGGCATGGCAGCCATTTCAATTACAACAACGGAAATGTTTAAATACAGGCAGTTCAGGATTGCCGATTTTTCAGTTGCAACTGCATGCTCTTGAAACAATGCATTGGCAATCGGGTGATATTTTAGAAGTTCAATGTGGCAATGCTGAAATTGAGATTCAGTCGTTTCTAAAAGCACACGCCATTGCAGATGACATTCTTCATCAGCCTGAATTGAAACAACAATTACGCTACCACAATCTCAGACATATTCCGCTACGTTTGGTTGATGAAGCGGTGGAGGCTTGGGTGCAGCGTTTCGATCCATTGCCGAGCCGTGATTATTCGATTGCCAGTATTCCAGAGCAGGGTTATGTGGAATTGGTGATTCGCCAGCAACAGGCTGAACATGGTCTGGGTCTAGGCTCAGGATGGCTCACGGCTGCTTTGGCGATGGGCGAGAACATTTCAGCCAAGATCCGTTCAAATCCATCCTTTCATCTGGTTCAACAACAGCAAGCACTGATCCTGATTGGTAATGGAACGGGAATCTCAGGGCTGATGTCGCATTTACATCAACGTGAACACTGGAAACAACAACGCAACTGGTTGATTTTTGGTGAGCGGCAGCAACAATATGACCATCTTTATGCAGAGCAGTTACAGCACTGGCAGCAGCGTGGTTTTTTAACAGATCTTGACTATGCTTTTTCGCGGGATCAGCAACAAAAAATCTATGTACAGGATCGACTGTTACAAAAAGCAGATCAGCTCCGACAATGGATTGCAGATGGTGCTGCCATTTATGTCTGCGGTAGCTTAAGTGGCATGGCGCAACAGGTGGAACTGATGTTGATTCAGATTTTAGGTGAAACCCAATTAGAACAACTTCGTGAACAGCATCGTTATCAACGTGATGTGTATTAATATCAATAATTATAGGTTATCAATCATTAAAGCGCATAAAAAGTCGTTAAAATTTAAGCCATAAAAAAGCCTTCTTGCAATCGAAGAAGGCTTGAATGTGGGATCAAAAAACCGTTGATTCGGGTGTCTAATCTTAAAATTTCTTCTCGATCGTCAACAGAATATTGGGAATCGATTCATTGATTCGAGCTTGATATAAGCTGCCATCAGATTGATTACGCAAATATTCCTTATAATCTGTACCGAGAATATTTCTTAAACTCAAAGTTGCACCCCAGTTATGACTAAAGTTTTTGGTGGTGCTTAGATCAACCGTGACTCGCTGATTGGTGGTACGGTCATAAGGTTGATTATCCAGTGCGCGTGTGAATTTGGGGGTATAGCTGATATTTACGCTGTTCGACAGTTTCCATGGTTTATAGCTATATGACAAGCCAGAACTGGCAGTATAAGGTGCAACATCACTGGCCAAACGCTCATTGCCATTTGTATCTTCAATACTGACATGAATGGTTGAAACCTGTCCTGTCAGCATGAGGCTATGTCCTGCTCCAGTTTCTTTAATCGCATAGCGCCCAGTCAGTTCAGCGCCGTAGGCAGTCGCTTTGTCTTGGTTGATTGGACGTTGCACATAGCGCGAACCTTCAAGCCGAATTACATTTTCAATATAGTCTTTAATTTCACGATTAAATGCTGTCAAATTAAAACCACCCGCAGGTGTGTTGTAGCCGAGTGTTGATTCAATCGCAGTAATTTGTTCAGGTTTTAGGTCTGGATTACCGCCTCGATCAGGATTATTCAAACTTCCTGCATCGCTATCGGTCGAGATAGTTACAGTTGGTGCTAAACGGCTGGCATTGGGCGCCTGAAATGCTTTGCTTAAGTTGGTTTGTAGTGACCAGTGATCATCAAAATCATAACGATGCGCCAAAACTGGACTTGCATGTTGATCACTATAATCGACCAGACCACTGCGATTAATCCATTCTTGTCGTACACCTAATGTGACGGTTTGTTGATCGGTAAAACGCCAGCTTCCCTCGCCATAAAGTGCATAACGTTCTTCATCTAGCGTCTCGGCAACATTACTTTCCAGTTCATTTTTGCGGGCTTCAAAACCAAATTTGATTTGTTTATTTGGATCTAGCTTTCTGACCCCATCGTACCCAATGGCGTATTCGTTCACTGTTTCATCGGTATAAATATCACCCTGATGAGTACCTGTCAGTTCAGTTTCATTTTGATGTTCACCTGTAATACGAACTTTATCCGAGCCATCGTCCGTTTTTCTTTCATAGCGCGTATTTAAACGAATACTATCATTTTGATCTTTTTGAATTTGATCCTGACGTGTTCCATCACTTTTAGTATTTCGATAAAACAGATCGGCCACCAACTTTTGAGTGTCATCAATCGCATATTCCAAACGTGGAGAAAACATTTGCATGGTGCGATCGGTGGTTCTTTGCTGTTGACGTTCGCCATTATTATCAATGGTTTTGGTTACTGAAGTCGTATCTTGCCACATTTGATTGGCAGAAAGACTATAGCTCCATTGGTTATCGCGACCATCGGTTTGTACGCTGACTTGCTTGCGAACTTCTTCTTGCGGACTAGATTTGGCGATGCCATAGCCGACACGGACATTGCCATTGATTAAGGTATTTAAAGGCTCTTTTAAAATAATATTAATGACCGCAGAAGAGGCCACAGAAGCTTGCGCAACACTCGGTTGTTTCACCACTTCAATACGCTCAATCATATCGGTGGTGATGGTATCAATGACAGACATGCCACCACGGGGTCCGCCCTGAACAGGTTCTCCATTGATGAGAAATGTAGGACCTGCACCACCACGAAAACGCATACCTGATGCTGGATTGTTCCCACGTGGCCCTTGACCAGGCGCAGGCATTTGAAAACCAGCGGCGCGACGTAATGCATCACTGACGGATTGGTCGCCATATTGCAACATTTCTTCGCGGGTAATGATGGTTTTAGGAATTGCACTGATATCATTATCTTTGCTGTTTGGTTCCGACGCCGCTTTAAGAGTTATGGTTTTTAGGGTTTGGGTCGGCGGTATTGCAGGACTGGATTCAGATGGAGCAGTTGCAATATTGCTTGCTGCTGATGAGTGTTCTGCATCCGCTCCCCATGAATATGAACAAATCGAAAGTAAAGCAAAACTAAGCGGTGAAATCTTCCAGAAAACATGAGCTTGTTTCATGATTCTTATTCCGTTTGGAGTTAATTTTTGCGCAGCATAGCTCACAATTGTGGAGAAATTTTAAAGAAAAATAACAATCTAGGCTTAAATGTAAAATTTATTTATTATTTTTTAGTTGGTTGATAAAAAGATCTAAAAAGTGATAAAAATTAAGATTTTCATAATATAAGTCATCAATAATTGTAGTTTATTGCCTCAAAAAGTTACTTCAAAAAAAGTAATCATCATTGGTTTTTTATCCGCACCTTATCAGAACGAATCCATCGCAAATCTATATTGTTTAGAAAAACTGGAAAAATTCTTTTGGATGCTGAAATGCAAGAACCCGTCGTAGAGGAAATTAAGCAAGTCATTGAACAATTTGATAGCATGATCAAGCTGATGGATTTACATGTCTGGCAAGTGGGTAAAGGGAAGTTTGCCTGTATTTTATCATTACAAACAAGCAATCAGTTTTTAACGCCTCAAGCTATCAAACAGGCTTTATCCATTCATGAAGAAATTGTACATGCCAGTATCGAGATCAATCTTATACATTAACATGATTTAGAACCGATTTTTAACCCCAAAAAGTAGTAATGTTGTCAAACTATTAAATTTATCTATTATTTCATTGATTTTAAATATATTTTTTAAAAATTTAAACCTTTACCCAATTTTAATTTTGTCTAGAAGAGGGGACACAGTCCATATTGAGTGGATGAGCGCAGTAAAAAATGATCTGCAATTTTTATATGACGCAGCTTCAATCTAAAATGACTCAACAGACAAAAATATTGAAACGAAGCGGAGTTTCAAGTTAAGGTGAAATTACTGACATATAATGACAATAAGCGGGATTGCCATGTTTGTTTTTGAAGAGGTTTTTAAAGAAAAGAGATTATCGCTTTCTCAAGGCTTGGATTTAAGATTGCAGCGTGCATTGAGTTGGGTAAAGCAAGCAGGTCAATTACAGCATGAACTCGAAGCAAAACTACTTTATCACTCGATCGCCCTTAATGCGCTTTATCTAAACGATATCGAATTAACCTATTCACAGCGTTTACAACAGCTCTCATTTTTTCTGAAACGATTAGTCGATTTAGATCACGAAGCTAAGATTATACGTAATCTCACTTCAAAATTAGATGCGACTATGCAAATATTTTTGGATAGTCCTTATTTATCGTATCATTTTTGGTTATTTCAACATCAAAAGCTGAATGAGGCACAATGGCAAGAGCATCGATTGAATGAAAGAACTCAACTGAAAAATGCCATACATGTCGCTAACTATGCAGAAATTTTAAATTTCATTTTTGTACGTATTTCGATGTTACAGATGCAAATGAGTTTAGGTGGCTTGGTCAATCAAAGTCAGGTTTTTCGTCAATTGATCGATGCTGCTTGCCAAATATTGACCACGTTATTGCCTGTTTTTATGCATATTATGTTGGAACATACGCAAGACTTTGAAGCTGATAAACAGTTTTTTCCAGTTGTTCAGTTTTCTTAAGTTCAAACAAGTTGCTTTTTTTGATGGAAATAGATCCGATCAATCAGTGCAAACAATGCAGCAATTAATGTGAGTGCTAGTCCAGCGCTACAGGTCATGACCCAGCCGCCATGTCGCCATGCAAAGATTCCAATCGCTGAGCCGCTGGCTGCACCCGCAAAATATAAGGTCATGTAAATCGCATTTAATCGTGATTTTGCATCGGGGCGTAGATTAAAAATAATGTTCTGATTACTAGTGTGGATTAGCGCCAATCCCCAGTTAATCAAACCAAAACCGATCACATAAAACATAAGTGAGACTTTGGCAAAGAAAAAAGATGTCCAACTCATGAGCAGTAATCCACAACCCGCCCAAGTCAGAATAAGTGTATAACCACGATCAGCCAGTTTCCCTGCATAAGAAGTAGACAATGCACCAAAAACACCAATTAGACTGACAATACCAATCATAAAGTCTTTTAAGTGAAAGGGTGGTGAGGATAATAAAAGTGCCATAGTCGAAAATAAAGTACTCATTGAAGCAAAGGCGCAAGCACCGACCAACGCACGTAAGATCAAACGCTTTTCTTCAAATAGTAAATGGCGCATAGAATTGAAAATTTGCGCATAATTTAACTGAAAACGCATCACATAAGGCAATCGACCTTTAAGTAAATAGGCGGTGAAAAACATGAATATGGCGCTAAGTAAATAAATGACCTTCCAGTGAAATAAATTGGATAATAAACCTGCCAGACTGGTGGAAAGCAAAATACCGACCAATAAGCCACTCATTAAAAAGCCGACCACTTCACCTATTTTTTCAGGTTTCACTGCCATAGTGGCTAACGGAATCAGTACCTGTGCAGCAACCGAAAAAAGCCCGGTCATAACTGTTCCAATCCATAACATCGGCAGGTTGATTGCAAAACCACATAGCAATAAGCCAATGCCGGCAAGAAACATTAATAAAGGAATAAATTTGGTTTTATTGACCACATCACCCAAAGGAACAATAAACAATAGACCAAGTGCATAAGAAACCTGAGCAAAGGTAACGGTAAGTGCTGCTTGAGCTTCTGGTACGCCAAAGTCAGCCTGTATTGAGTGAATTAAAGGCTGACAATAATAATTTGCTCCTGCACACAGACCACAGGCAATTGCCATCAACCAGAGTAGAGCTTTGTTTTGGCTGATGTCAGATGTATGTTGCATTTTTGCTCTCTTATTTAATCTAAGTAGGCGGTTGCTTCAACTTCAAAAAGCATCTCAGATTTTGCAAGTTGTGAAACTGGAATGAGGGTACAGGCTGGAAATTTCTGCTCAGACCAAAATTGCTGCATAATTTCAATCAGAATATGGTGCTTTATTTCATTATGAGCAACGATCAAGACGCGTAACATGGCAATATCTTGAAGTTTTGCACCCACGCAGTCTAAAGCGATTTGTACATTACTAAAAGCTTGTCTGACTTGTTGGGCAAAATCTGCGGAAAGTTCTCCATTTGGGTTTTCACCACCTTGACCGGCAATGTGTATGATACGTCGAAACTGCTGTACTTCAACAATATGGCTATATCCGAATGGCTGTGGATTATACAATGTATCTGGATTGATGATACGAAGATGGTGAGGTGATATGAACATGGCTGATTTTCTCAACTAGATTAAGTATGCCATGCTAGTATCAAAGCTCAAGTTAACTTGAGGTCAAGCGTATCATGCAAAATAATCATCTCAAGCAATTTATAAGTATTGGCGAACTGGCAAAACGCAGTGGTGTGAGTGTCGCAACTTTACGTTTCTATGAAGAAAAGCAATTGATCTGGAGTGTCCGTACCAATGGTAATCAGCGACGTTATCTCAGAGCAATGCTCAGGCGGGTGGCTATTATTAAAATTGCACAAGTGGTTGGCATCCGTTTAGAGGAAGTCAAACAAGCTTTTTCAGTGTTGCCTCAGGAGCAAATTGCCTCTAAACAGGATTGGCAAAACATGTCCAAGCTTTGGAAAGAACAACTGGATAACAAGATTTTGACGTTATTACAATTACGGCAACAACTCGATTGGTGCATCGGTTGTGGTTGCTTGTCGATGGATCAATGTCCATTACGTAATCCAGATGATTATCTTGCTCAAGAATCGTCAGGCGCGCATTTTCAACAGGTATTGCTTGCGTTGGATCGGCTGGATCAAACAGAGGTTTAATGTTTCAGTCGATTCTTACTTAAACTGATCATCAGAACTCCAATAATATTAAGAATACATCCTAACCATTGCCATGTATTTAAATGTTCACCTAAAAAAGCAACTGCTAATAAAATGGTGAGAATCGGGCCAATGGAGGCAATCATTGCAGATTGAGATGCGCCCAAACGTTGAATACTTTGCATCAATAATACAGTAGGTAAAACTGTCACAAAGAATCCGAGCCCTAGACCGTACCACCACACACTTAGCGGTAATTGTTGTAACAGTTGGATCGGTCGCGCTGTTTCTATAAAAAAATGCAGTAGTGTTCCTGCACAGGCGACGCTCAAAGCCAGACCCGTAAAGTTCCACGAACCAAATTTTTGAATTAAAGAAGGGGTCATAAGCAAATAAGAGGCAAAAGCCACAGCACTGGCGAAAACCAGACTAACACCCAACCAAAAACCGCCCTGAATTGGTGCAATATTATACTCTTGCAGCATCACCAGAACCGTCCCTCCATAACTCAAAAAAATGGCAAACCAACTTTTTGCATTTATTTTTTGGCGATAGATCAGACTGTAGGCGAGTACAGTGAGGGTAGGATATAAAAATAAAATAATCCGCTCTAAAGAGGCACTGATATACATCAGACCTTTAAAATCCAGCCAACTGGCAAAGTAGTAGCCTAATAGCCCAGCTAAAACCAAAAGCAGCCAATCTTTCTTGCTGACACCCTGATTATGATGCCGATTCAACCCGCAAATGATCAGGAAAAACGGTAACGCGCTTCCCATGCGTAAAGCCATCAGCACAGTTGCATCGACCAATGGTGATATGGCATAGGTTTGTTTAATAAAGATTGCTTTGGTACTAAACAGAAATGCAGCACATAGGGCAAATAAAGAGCCGACTTGTGTTGCAGATAAAAAACGTTTCATTGAAAAGCCATGTTGGAGGGCATTTTTTGCCTTAAACTTAAGGCAAAACTGATAAATTGTATATCGGTCGAAATAAAACGTGAATCATTAGTTCAAAATATGGGTATTTATTAAATAAATAATGGGTAGCATTTTCCAAAAGTTTGCTTAAAATCCAAAAATTCAACAAGAACACACTCTGGGGGAAACATCGTTTATCACGATGTTTGCACTTAAGGAAATTAGCTTGAGGAACGCTCATGCAGATCGGAATCCCAACTGAAACAGTCGCGGGTGAACATCGTGTCGCCGCGACACCTGAGACAGTAAAGAAGTTGATTGGCGCTGGCCACAACGTAGTCATTGAACGTGGGGCAGGGGTAAAAGCTGCTTATATCGACAGTGCCTATGAGCAGGTTGGTGCGACCATTCAGGATGATGCCTATCAGGGCAGCCAATTGATTTTGAAAGTTCGCGCGCCACAAAGCGACGAAATTCAAAAACTTTCAGCCAATACCACTGTTGTGGCAATGTTTGACCCATATCGTAATCCTGATTTAGATCAGTTTGCGAGTCAAAACGTGTCTGCATTTGCGTTAGAGCTATTACCGCGTACCTTATCTCGTGCCCAAAATATGGATGTTTTATCCTCTCAAGCCAACTTGGCTGGATATAAATCTGTGTTATTAGCTGCGGCTGAATATCAACGTATGTTCCCAATGCTGATGACTGCTGCGGGTACAGTAAAACCTGCGCGTGTGGTGATTATGGGCGTGGGTGTAGCAGGTCTTCAGGCCATTGCAACTGCAAAACGTCTGGGTGCTGTGGTTGAAGCGACTGATTTACGTCCGACTGCCAAAGAACAAGTAGAGTCTTTGGGTGGTAAATGGTTAGACGTGCCAATGTCGCCAGAAGAACAAGCCCGTGCAGATGAAGCAGCTAAAAATGGTTACGGCTGGACACCGGGTGAACAGTACATCAAAGACCAAGCAGCAATCGTGGATAAAGCGGTTTCCAATGCTGATATCGTGATTACCACTGCACTCTTGCCAGGTCGTAATGCGCCGCGTCTCATCAAAGCTGAAACCGTGGCTAAAATGAAACCGGGTTCGGTCATTTTGGATATGGCAGTTGAAACTGGTGGAAATGTAGAGGGCTCTAAAGTCGGTGAAACGGTATTTACTGAAAATGGTGTGAAAATTTTGGGTGTTCCGAATATTCCATCGACACTTTCGACCGAAGCTTCTGCACTTTATGCACGTAATGTTTTTAACTTTGTTGAGACATTATTTGATGCCGACAAGAATTTCTCGATTAATCCAGAAGAAGAAATTCAAAAAGCCCTATTGGTCACTCATGGCGGTCAAGTACTGCTGAAACGTGGTTAAGGAGATCTCTCATGGTTGAAACGATTACAATTTTCGTCCTTGCCATCTTCGTAGGTTATTACGTGGTTTGGGGCGTGACACCTGCATTGCATACGCCACTCATGGCAGTGACCAATGCCTTATCTTCGATCATCATCGTTGGTGCGATGATTCAGACGGTGGGTCTGCCAATGATTGGGGTTGAGGGAAATGTGGATTTCCAATCTATTAATGTCGTGAGTGTGCTTGGCGCAATTGCCGTGTTCTTGGCCAGTATTAACATTTTTGGTGGTTTCGCAGTGACTGCGCGCATGCTGGAAATGTTTAAGCCGAAGCAGAAGAAATAAGAGGACTGAAACATGGAATTTATTCGAGACAATGCGGGTTGGTTCTACCTGATTGGTGCAGTTCTTTTTATTTTGACGTTGCGTGGTTTGTCTAGCCCAAAAACAGCGATCTCAGGGAATCGTTACGGTATGGTCGGTATGGCCATTGCTGTATTGACCACGTTCTTTGTGGCTGATCATCCTGTAGTCTGGATGATTGTGGGGGCAATGGTACTGGGTGCAGTGGTTGGTATTACCCGTGCGCGTACCGTTCCAATGACCCAAATGCCTGAAACGGTTGCTTTAATGCACTCTTTAGTTGGTTTGGCTGCGGTTTTGATTGCGATTGCTGCAATTTTACACAACAATCAACTGACAGCATTATTTGCACAAAATGAAGCAGCGTTGACTGCTGCGGGTGTTCAACATGCCCACATGAGTAAAGTACATTTATTCGAATTGTTTGTCGGTTGTTTCGTTGGTGCGATTACCTTCACGGCTTCTGTATTTGCCTATGGTAAATTGGCAGCAAAGAAATGGGCGAAAACGATTTCTGGTTCATGGGTAAAACCTGTTCAGGCCTTGATTTTTATTGCAATGTTGGCGTGTGGAATTTATTTCTTTACGACAGGCAACATGGCTGCGTTCTGGTCAATGACTATTCTTGCACTTGCCTTTGGTTGGGTGTGGATTGCCCCTGTCGGTGGCGGTGATATGCCAGTTGTGGTCTCATTGCTGAACTCATTTTCAGGTTGGGCTGCTGCGGGTATTGGTTTTACCCTTGAAAACAATATGTTGATTGTAGCAGGTTCCTTGGTGGGTTCATCAGGTGCAATTCTGTCGTACATTATGTGTAGAGCCATGAACCGTAGTATCATCAATGTATTGTTTGGTGGTGCGATGGGTGGGGCTGCGGTTGCAAGTGCTGCTAAAGGCGAACAAGTTCAACGTAACTATCGCTCAGGTTCAGCAGACGATGCGGGCTTCCTGATGTCAAATGCGGATAGCGTGGTGATTGTACCGGGTTATGGTATGGCTCAGGGTCGCGCACAAAATGCAGTGAAAGAGTTGTGTGAAATCCTGAAAGAACAAGGTGTAAAAGTGCGTTTTGCGATTCACCCTGTTGCAGGTCGTATGCCGGGTCACATGAACGTACTTTTGGCAGAAGCTGACGTTGCTTATGAAGATATTTTGGAAATGGACGAGATCAACTCAGACTTTCCAGCAACTGATGTGGTGTTAGTGATCGGTGCTAATGACGTAGTCAACCCTGCTGCAAAAGATGATCCAAGCTCTCCAATTTATGGTATGCCAATTTTGGAAGCACATAAAGCACGTACCATTATGGTGATTAAGCGTTCTATGGCAACGGGTTATGCGGGTCTGGACAATGACTTGTTCTATAACGAAAAAACCATGATGGTGTTTGGTGATGCCAAAAAAGTAGTAGAAGATATGACTAAAGCTGTGAATGGTGGTGGTCACTAATCTGACTCGATATAAAAAAACCACCTTCGGGGGGTTTTTTTATGCTTTAGCTGATCAATAACAAGGATCTGGTTACGAAGATTGCTTCAATCATTAATATTCATCTTCGGATATCGGTTGATCCGCTTTTTATTTTGCTTCTTTCATCCTTGTTTTAAACTCTCTTTATATTTCTAATTTTCTGTGTTTCACAATCTTGTTTAGACAAAGCCATAAAGATGCTAATACTAAATCTGATCTTTTTAGACTAAATGTTGTTACAAAAACAAATTTTTGTGACATTGGTTTTTTATAAAACACCCTTACAATGTTTATATGATTAATTTTATTAAAACAACGAGATAAGCATGCAAAGTAATAACCCTATTCTAACTCGGGTTGAAACCTACAGCGATGTGGGACATTCCATGACGGTTGCTGGTGCAGTACAAAAATCGATTGCTTTAACATTGGTTGCTGCCATTACAGGTTTGGCTGTATTTTTTTATTGTGCTTTTAGCTTGAATTTTGCATTGGCTTCTGCTGCAACGTGGGTAGGGGCAATCGGTGGTTTGATTCTTGCGTTAGTTGCAACCTTTAAACCGAACACTGCCCAGACTTTGGCGATTCCTTATGCTTTATTTGAGGGCGCATTTTTAGGTGGGATTTCGTTTATGTTTCAGGCGAAATTTCCAGGTGCACCTTTACAGGCGTTATTGGCCACTTTTGTGACGACATTGGTGATGTTTGGTTTATATAAATTCCAAATTATTCGCGCTACTGAAAAATTTAAAGCTGTGGTCATGTCTGCCACCATTGCAATTGCGATTGTATTTTTGGTGCAACTGGTGATGAGACTAGCATTTGCATCAAGTGTACCGTACATCTTTGAAACTAATTGGTTAGGGATCGGTTTTGCGGCATTTGTTGCTGTGATTGCCTCGCTTAATCTGATTCTGGATTTTGATTTAATTGAATCTGCGGCTGCGCAGCATGCACCTAAAGCGTTTGAGTGGGTGTGTGGGATTGCATTATTGTCAACCTTAGTCTGGATGTATATTTCATTCTTGCGTTTGATTGGCATTTTGTCGAATGACTAAAAGTTCATTGCTTTACCAGTCCGTAAAAAATCGCTCTCCAATGAGCGATTTTTTTACGCAGTTTTCTTATGAAAAGATAAAAAAGATGCATTATGCAATTTCGCAAATGCCAGAAGCTTGGCATTATGCATATAAATTTTTTCAAGTGAGTTACCCATGGCACAAGGATTATTAACTGGTAAACGTTTTTTGATTGCTGGTATTGCAAGCAAATTATCAATTGCTTTTGGTATTGCACAAGCATTGCATCGTGAAGGCGCTGAACTAGCATTTACCTATCCAAATGAAAAATTAAAAAAACGTGTTGATGAGTTTGCTGCGCAATTTGGTTCATCATTAGTCTTTCCTTGTGATGTCGCTGTGGATGCTGAAATTGACAATGCTTTTATAGAGTTGGCAAAACACTGGGATGGGCTGGATGGTGTAGTGCATTCAATTGGTTTTGCCCCAGCACATACACTCGATGGTGACTTTACTGACGTAACTGATCGTGATGGTTTTCGTATAGCCCATGACATCAGTGCTTATAGCTTTGTGGCGATGGCACGTGCCGCAAAACCTTTATTACAGGTGCGGCAAGGCTGTTTATTGACTTTGACTTATCAAGGTTCTGAGCGTGTGATGCCAAATTATAATGTCATGGGGATGGCAAAGGCTTCACTTGAAGCAGGTGTGCGTTATTTAGCATCAAGTTTGGGTGCGGATGGTATTCGTGTCAATGCGATTTCAGCAGGACCAATTCGTACTTTGGCGGCATCAGGGATTAAATCATTCCGTAAGATGTTAGATGCCAATGAAAAAATTTCGCCACTAAAACGTAATGTGACCATTGAAGAAGTGGGCAATGCTGCATTATTTCTGTGTTCACCATGGGCTTCAGGGATTACAGGTGAAATTATGTATGTAGATGCTGGCTTTAATACGGTTGGTATGAGTGCATCGATGATGGATGATGAGTAAAAATAAAATCCTTATTCGATAAAAAAATGATGCTGCGGCATCATTTTTTATTTATCAAATAAATTTGACTTAAAACTACCCTAGCATCATACCGTATTCTGAATACAACCCCTTACAACCCCTTACAACACCGACCTGAAATTCATCCACAGTGAGCAAAAATGGTGAAGCTACACGATTAAGCCATTCATGTGGAAACATAGGGGCGAATTAAAATTTGCTTTTGTTTACTCCAAATTGAAACTCTTATGACATCAGGTAAAATGTAGCAAAATGTCAGTGGAAGTCTCATTTTTCACGCTTCAATCCTATGCTAATAATTGACTCTATTTTGAATAGACTTCTTTCACAAGTCCCTTTTATTTCTGCCTGTGGGAGAAAAATAAAGAGGGTTTAAACAATGATGAAAGCAGTCTAATATTTAACACGATTACGACCTTCAGCTTTTGCTTCATATAATTTTTCATCTGCCACTCTAAAAACACGTTTAATATCCTTGGAAGAGTTTGGCCAATAGGCAAGACCGATGGAAATGGTCACTTTCCCGACTTCTGGAATTACTGTATTTTCAATTGCTTCTCGAATACGTTCAGCAATAATAGGACCAGTAGAAGAATCTATCGCTGGTGCTAAAATAATGAACTCCTCGCCACCAATACGACAACATGCATCGATATCTCGTGAATTCTCCTTAATTTTTTCTGCGATAATTTTTAAGACGAGATCACCATTTTCATGCCCATAAACATCATTCACTTTTTTAAAATGATCAATATCAAGTGCAATCACAAAAAAATGTGTTTCAGATTTAATAAATTCATCTAAAAATAATTCCATACCACGACGATTATAAAAACCCGTAAGTGGATCGGTATTGACGTAAAAATTTAACTCAGAAATCTTTTGTTTGAATTGTTGAGAACTTAATAATAAGGACAATTTAAATTTGAGTACTTCATAATACCAAGGATCAATTTCCTTAATTTTATGTTCCGTTGTGGTCGCATTTAAATGGCTTGCCATCTTGGCGAGTTGGGCCAATGGTGCTGAAATTAAATAAGAAATTCGCCATACAATAAAAAAGATAAACACGTAAAAGAACAGCATACCAGCAATAATTTTTACAATAATTGAAGATGCCTGTGCTAAAAGCTCACGCGTGGGCTGTTGAGAAATAACAATCCACTGAGTAGTTGGAATAGATGCAAATCCAGCCAAATTATCTTCACCTGAACCATCTTTGATCTGAATCTTGCCATTTTTTTCTTTCAGCATGGTACTGAGTTCACTATTTTGTGTGTCTAAAGTACCAATCCGTTTTTCATCAGGATGGAAAATAATATGCTGATTACTATCAATGACATACATGTAACTTTTTTTATAACCATATTTCATGGTTAGCAGTTCATTCAAAATATTGTCTTTTTTGAGATAAATCGCAGCGCCAATAAACCCTAGATATTGATGATTTTGATCAAAAATAGGTTGAGATAAAAATACAATTAAATTCTTTGTAATGGATGAATAAGGCGGTGTGACCACAGTTGATTGATTTTTGAGTGACATTTCAAAACCAAGCGTGTGATTTACCACATTCTTATTGAGTTTTAATTGTTCAGGGGCAAAACTTCGAATATTCCCATTACGATCAGACACAATCACACTATTAAAATAATCAGACTGAAATTTCAACCGATCGACTTCTGCTTGCATGACTTGTTCATTGCCAAAGGATTGACCCAAGAGTTTGGCACTATAGTCCAACTCTTTGAGCATCATTTTGAAATGACTATTCGTTCCTTTGGCAATCTTGGATGCATATTCCATATTGACTGAAAGGGAGTTGTTAATGAGTTGATTTTTTTGAATATAGTAACTTACTAATAATGAAATAATAAACAGACTAATCACGCTAAAAATAGCCAGAAGCAGAATTAACTTTCTTAGATTGAGTTGTAATGAGTGAATTAATTGTTTGAAAATCATGGAATAAAAAAATATCTGACTTTGCATTGTATAGTATATTTTTTGAATGATTTAATCGAATTAAATATTAAAAAAATGGGGTATTTATTCTTGGAATAACCCTACAATTAAAAGCGGTGAGTTATCATAAGCTTAAGATTATTTTACTTTTATCGTTGATTTTTTTGTAAAAATTTGCTAAATGTAAGTGGTGTAATGTTTTCATTTTCATTTTTATTTTTATTTTTATTGTTTTGTTTTTATTCTCCATATTCTAACCATAATAATCACAATTTCCATGAGGCGGACCATGAGTTTACAGTTGTTAGAGCTTGATCAAGCAGATCAGCTAAGTGCTTGCCGCTTATCGCTACTCCTTGGTCTAAAAAGTGAGCATAATCTGATTCAACAGTTTTTAGAATTTGGTAAAAACTTGATCGGGGCTCAAAAGGCAATTTTATGTTTCCATGAAGAAACTTATTTTTGGCATCATGCTGATCAGAAGATTCATGCAGTACTTAAATTACAAAAACGTAATAATGCGCAATTTTTTAAAGATCGAGTTTTTATTGATCAAAAACATCCGCATTATATGGATTTTTCAGCCTATATGAATGAAGGCGGTGTAGAACATCATCGTATTATTGCCGTTAATATTTTAAAAAATAATGAATCGATAGGAATTGCATTATTTTTTGATAATGATGAACAAAGCTTTGATCCAGTTAAAATTTCATTGCTTGCTGAACATGGAATGAATTTTTCGCGTTATCTTGAGCTGAAATATAATCATGAGATTTTGAATGAATTATATGAACAGCAATGTGCTTTGAATTTTAGTAAAACTAAGTTTTTTTCTATTATTTCACATGATTTGCGTGCGCCGTTTCATGGTTTGCTGGGCTTCTCTGAAGTTTTAGCCAAAGAGCGCGATACTTTAGACGAATCAAGTGTGCAAAATATTGCAGACTATCTATATGAAACGTCACAGTCGACCTACAATCTGTTAGAAAGCCTGTTGGAATGGGCGATGGCAGAAGGTGGTCGCTTTGTCTATCATCCAATTAACTTTAACCTCAAACAAGCAACCTCGATTGTCATTAAGGTTTTAAATACATTAGCGATTAAAAAGAAAATTGCGCTGATTGACGAAATTCCAGAAGATCTCAAAGTATATGCCGACATCAATATGATTACTTCGGTGATCCAAAATCTAGTTTCAAATGCCTTAAAATTTACACGATTAGATGGTTATGGTTTTGTGGCACTTCGTGCCAGTTTTACCAATGATGGTATTGAAATTCAGATCGAAGATAATGGTTTGGGCATGACAGAGTTGCAAATGTCTACCGTTTTCCATCCTCGAATTACGGCAAGTTTAAGAGGAACCGATGGGGAAAAAGGTGCGGGTCTGGGTTTAACGTTATGTAAACGATTTATTGACCTCAATCTTGGAAAAATTTCAGTCAGTTCCAAAGAGGGAGAAGGCACGATATTCAAAGTGGTATTGCCTTGCTCGACGGATGGAACTGGAATGTTGCTTGCTCAAAAAGATAGCGGCGATGTCACTGTTGCATAAATAGATTTCCCTAAATGAACCTGCAACTGTTATAACTATGTTAAATAGAAGTTGCAGGTTTGTTATGAATACTGAGCAGTTGCAAAAAACATTAAGAGCGAGTCAATATGCCGAGCAGGTATTGGGTTTACATCAAACTGCTTTAGAACAAGATTATGCAATCGATCAATTTCATCATGCACTCACTACTAACGATATTTTTCAGCGTGTTGAACAAGAATTAAAAGACATTCAAGATGAAAGTCAGTGGATGCGCACATTGCGTATCTTACGTGCCAAACTCATGTTCCGCTGGATTTGGCAAGATGCCAATCAACTCACTAATGTTGTAACACTTACCCGTGAACTTTCAGATTTTGCAGATGCCTGTATCTGTGCAGCCAAGCAGTTTGCGCTTCCTCCTTTACTTGCCAAGCATGGCGAACCGATTGGTTATGATGGTCAGATTCAAGATTTGATCGTGGTAGGCATGGGGAAATTGGGGGCTCAAGAACTCAATTTGTCGAGTGATATTGACCTGATTTTTGCCTTTGATGAGCAAGGTGAAACCAATGGTCGTAAGTCGATTGATGTTCAGCAGTTTTGTATTTTATGGGGACAAAAACTCATCTATTTGCTCGATCATATCACCGCAGATGGATTTGTATTTCGGGTTGATATGCGCTTGCGTCCTTGGGGAGATGGTTCAGCTTTAGCAATTAGTCATGTGGCACTAGAAAAATATCTGATTCAGCATGGGCGAGAATGGGAGCGTTATGCGTGGATCAAGGCGCGTATTATTAGTGGTGGAAAACGCGGTGATCATTTACTAGAAATGACGCGACCTTTTGTGTTTCGGCGTTATGTTGACTATTCCGCCTTTGAAGCCATGCGTGAAATGAAAGCTATGATTGAGCGAGAAGTGGCTCGTCGTAATATTGCCGATGACATTAAATTAGGAGCGGGCGGGATCCGTGAAATTGAATTTATTGTGCAGGTTTTTCAGCTCATTTATGGGGGTTCCAAACGCGAATTGCAGGATCGCCAATGTCTGGTGAGCTTGCACCATTTGGGGCAGGTCGGTCTGCTAGATTCGCAGGCAGTCATTGAGCTTGAGGATGCTTATTTATTTTTAAGACGTGTTGAACATGCGATACAGGCTTTAAATGATCAGCAAACGCAGATGTTACCGTTAGAGCCTGATTTGCGACAGCGTATGATTGATACGCTTGGTTATGATTCGTGGAATGCTTTTTTAGCGGTTTTAAATGAAAAACGTGCACGGGTCAGTGATCAGTTTAAAAATCTGATTCAGGAAGAAGTTGCTTCACCAGCAGAAACTGAAACTCAGCTTGAACTGCGCTTAGATGCAGTGCTAGATGATTCAACCAAAAATCTGATTTATGAATTCTGGCATGGTAATGCCTTGAAAAAACTGCCCTCTAAAGCGGTACAGCGTTTAAAAGATTTTTGGCCGCATTTTATTGAAGCCGTCTTACAGTCGGATAAACCGCAAGTTGCATTGACACGTTTGATGCCTTTAGTTGAGTCGGTGATGCGTCGTACCGTATATCTGGTCATGTTGATGGAAAGCCGCGGGGCCATGCAGCGATTGGTCAAAATGGCAACGGTAAGCCCGTGGATTTGTGAAGAGTTGACTCAATATCCTGTATTACTTGATGAATTTTTATCGATGGATTTTGAACTGCCAAAGCGTCAAGATCTGGAAGATTCACTACGTCAACAATTACTACGGATTGAAATTGATCAAGTTGAAGATCAAATGCGGGCACTGCGCTTATTTAAAAAGAGCAATGTACTGACCGTTGCTGCTAGTGATGTTCTAGCTGAAAGTCCACTCATGAAAGTCTCCGATGCATTGACGGATATTGCAGAAGTGAGTGTGATTGCGACATTGAATCTGGCCTATCAGACGGTGGTGAAACGACATGGTTATCCATTGGATGCAGAGGGGCAGCGCTGTTCAATCGAACATACTGGCTTTGCCGTGATCGGCTATGGCAAGGTCGGTGGAATTGAACTGGGATACGGTTCTGATCTGGATCTGGTTTTTATTCATTATTTTGATGAGCAAGCTGAAACCGATGGACAAAAGGCCATTACAGGGTTTGAGTTTGCTGTTCGCGTCGCCCAAAAGTTTTTATCACTCATGACTACGCAAACGCTGGATGGTCGCGTGTATGAAATTGATACCCGATTACGACCTTCTGGCGAAGCTGGGCTATTGGTCACGAGTCTGAAAGCATTTGAACAGTATCAGTTAAAAAGTGCCTGGTTATGGGAGCATCAAGCATTGGTGCGCGCACGTTCTATCGCAGGTGAAATGGATTTAAGAAATAAATTTGCCCACTTGCGTGCACAAATATTAACCCAGCCACGTGACGAAAAATACGTGCAGGAAGAAGTATTAAAAATGCGTCAGAAAATGAAAGACCATTTAGGTTCTTCCTCAGAACAAAAAAAACATGGGATTTTTCATTTAAAACAGGACGCAGGTGGTATCGTTGACATCGAATTTATGGCACAGTATATGGTGCTTGCATGGAGTGGTGCGAATCCTGATCTCGCCCATTTTTCCGACAATGTAAGAATTCTTGAAGATGCTGCTCAAGCAGGCTGCTTATCCAGTGAAGATGCCACAGCATTGATACACGCTTATCTCAGTGAACGAGCCGAGAGCCACCGCTTAGCCCTTGCAAATCAATCCATGCAAGTCAGTGCTGCGGACTGGCGCGATACCCGCGAGGTCGTTTGCAAGTTATGGCAAAGATTAATAGATCCAGTATCAACGGTGGTGCTGGAGAGTGAATGATTGTGTAAAAATTTGGAGTGTGTGCCATGAATTTGGCTGATCGTGATGGTTTTATTTGGCAAGATGGACAATTGGTTGACTGGCGTGATGCGAAAATCCACGTCTTAACTCATACGCTACACTACAGTATGGGTGTCTTTGAAGGTGTCCGTGCCTATGAAACACCTAAAGGCACAGCAATTTTCCGTCTCCAAGACCACACTAAACGTTTGCTGAACTCTGCAAAAATTTATCAAATGAAAGTTCCATTTGATCAGGCGACTCTTGAGCAAGCGCAAATTGATGTGGTGCGTGAAAACAAATTAGCTTCATGCTATTTGCGTCCACTTATTTGGATTGGTTCTGAAAAACTCGGAATTGCCGCGACTAATAACACGATTCATGCCGCAGTTGCAGCATGGGGCTGGGGTGCGTATCTGGGTGAAGAAGCGATGGCGCAAGGTATTCGTGTTAAAACATCGTCTTTTACCCATCATCATCCAAACGTGACCATGTGTAAAGCTAAGGCTTCTGGTAACTATACCTTATCCATTCTTGCTCATCAGGAAGTAGCGCATTCAGGCTATGATGAAGCGATGTTGATGGATCCACAAGGCTATGTGTGCCAAGGTTCTGGTGAAAACGTATTTTTGGTAAAAGATGGTGTGTTACATACCCCTGATATTGCGGGTGGCGCATTGGATGGTATTACTCGTCAAACGATTATTACCATTGCCAAAGATTTGGGTTATGAAGTGGTTGAGCGTCGTATTACCCGTGACGAGTTTTATATTGCAGATGAAGCGTTCTTTACTGGAACTGCGGCTGAAGTTACACCGATCCGTGAATATGATGATCGTCAAATTGGTGAAGGTCGTCGTGGCCCGATCACGACGATTATTCAAAAAACATTCTTTGATGCCGTTCAAGGTAAAAATCCAAAATATGAACACTGGTTAACTTACGTTAAATAATTGAATCAGTTAAGATGAAAGGCGAAACTGATGTTTCGCCTTTTTTGTGCTTGTGATATTGGGAAAATAAAATGCATATCGTATATGTGAGTGATGCAAAGGCGGGACATCGATCACAAGCTTTAGGTTTATATCAAGCCATACATCAGCAAAATCCCAATACCAGTTTTGAAGAAATTCAGCTAGAAAACTTAGCTTTATTGAGTATTTTTAAAGGATTATTTAGCCATCAAGTGAGTGGTATTGCGCAACAGCCTGATTTTATTTTTGGGGTAGGTTCGCATACTCATCTTCGAGTTTGGTTATTGGGAAAAGTTTATCCTCAAGCGAAAACTGTAATCTTGATGAAACCCAGCTTACCTATTCACTGTTTTGACTACGCCATTATTCCTGAACATGATGGTATTGCTGCATCTGATCAAGTAATTGTCACCAAAGGTGCTTTAAATCCAATTGAAAATGAACATCGTCATCAAGCCAATCGGATTTTAATTGCGCTTGGCGGAACTTCAAAACGACATCAATGGAACGAAAATAAAGTTTTAACGGCAATAGAACAGATTGTTCAGCACAATTCACATTGTCAGTTGATCTTGACGACCTCCCGACGAACGCCTGAGCATTTCTTGGATCGTTTAAAAAAACAAGATTATGCGTCGCAATTAGACATTTTCCCTGTAGAACACACTCCACAAGGCTGGATTTTTGAACAAATGCAACTGGCGGAAACGGTTTATGTGACAGAAGATAGTGTTTCGATGATTTTTGAAGCATTGACGGCAGGTTGCCGTGTTGGGGTGATTGCAATGGATCGATTGAAACAGGACCGTATTACACATGTGATTGATGCTCTAATCCTAGATCATATTGTTGGGACACAGACTAAAACTGCTCAACTTCCGCAACAACAGACTTTTAAAGAAGCAGAGCGTGTGGCAACATGTTTATTGAAATCCTATTCAGGTCAATGATGTGATTTATCTCGCTTTAGTTCTTGTTTTGGCAATGATTATATTCAGCTATAAATATGCGTGGTGGAAGCCTGCAATTGATTGGAAGCGACCACGTATTCTGATGTATCACATGGTACGAGAACATATTGATGGAGCGAAATTTAATAAATTACGCGTTCAACCTGCTGAATTTGAAAAACAGGTAGCATGGATGAAAGCGCAAGGTTTTCATTTTGTTACTATGCAGGAGTTACAGCAAAACTGGGGTAAACATCCTGAAAAAACCGTTGCAATTACCTTTGATGATGGTTATCTAGATAATCTGGAAAATGCTTTTCCAATCCTTGAGAAATATCAGGCTAAGGCAACTATTTACGTCGTTGTCGATCGTCATGATAGAGATTGGTCAACTTATAAAAAAGCACATCATAATAGCGGTGAGTTGGCACGAGAACCAAAACTCAGTGATGAACAAATTCTTTTTTTAGCGAAAAGTGGTTTAGTTGAAATCGGTTCACACACTTTGACGCATGCCAATCTCGCGAAACTCACAGATCAGCAATGCCTGGATGAACTAGTGGAGTCCAAACACCAACTTGAACAGATCACTGGTCAAGCAGTAAGTAGTTTTGCTTATCCTTTTGGTATTTACTCTGAACGTGATGTGGAATTGGTGAGACAGGCAAATTATACAAATGCTGTAACTACTGTTGAAGGGATTGATAATGATCAACCTGATTTTTTGCAGCTTCAACGCATTAAAATCAGCGGCAAGGATTCACTATTTGCAGTGAAACTAAGATTGAAACTTGGGAATCGTGGGCTGTAGGAGCTATTATGCATATTTGTATGGTGATGGCAGGCGATGAAGAAGGCGGACTTGAGAAACACGTGATTGAGCTTGCTAATGGATTGATAAAACTGAAACATCGTGTCAGTTTGATTGCTCATGAAAAATATCGATCACGTGTTGAAAATGTTCAGTTCTACTCCCTTGATTTATCGAAGAGCCGTAATAACCCGATTCTATTATGGAAGCTTTATCAAACGATTAAATCTATCCAAGCGGATGTCTTACACGTCCAAGCGAACAAAGCGGTCTCGATGATTGCACCAATGTTAAAATGGTTAAATGTCCCGAATGTTGCCACATTACATAATTTAAAAAAGAATATTAAAGCTTTTAATCGTTATGATCGGATTATTGCGGTGAGTCAAAGAGTTGCCAATCAATTTTCATCTCAATCCAAGATTCGCGTGGTATTGAATGGTGTGAAGCCACCTGATTTTATTATAAATAGTAAATCTGCAACTTATCCCCTACAAGCGATTGCCATTGGGCGTTTAGTGAAAGCTAAAGGGTTTGATTTACTTATTGAGGCTTGGAAAGAAGTTGATGCAGGGCTATGGATTGTTGGGGATGGACCTGACCGACAGGTCTTACAGCAACAAATTGAACAAACACAGTTATCTCAGCGTATTAAAATTTGGGGGCATCGTGATGATATTAATGATTTATTGCTGCAATCAGATTTCTTGGTCATTTCTTCTCGGAACGAAGGTGGTCCTTATACGCTTTCTGAAGCACTGTTGTTAAAACGACCAGTGATTTCATCAGATGTTGGTATGGTTTCGCAGGTGTTATTACCCTCTATGATTTGTCCTGCTAATAATACACAGGCACTTCATCAATTATTGCAGCAGCATATTCAACATTTTTCACAGCTACAAAAAGACGCTGAACCAATTTTTCATTTTGCACAGCAACATTTGACCATCAATGCCATGGTTGAACATACGGCAAGGGTATATCAGGAACTTTTAGATGACGGACACGCTTAAACAAACTAAAAAAGTCTGGGTTATCAGTGATGGTGTGCCAGGTCATTTTAATCAATCTAAAGGTGTTTTATTTGCTTTACAGCATTTATTCGAGTTAGACGTTTGTTGGATTGATTTGAAACTTAATCAGGGTTTTTTACGACGTCCATTAAGTTGGTTGCTCAATTCAACTCTTCCTGATTTGAATAAACTTCATTATTTTTATCGGGGTGATGTACTTCCGCAACAATCTCCAGATATTGTTGTTGGTGCAGGCGGAAACACGGCTTATGCAGTCATTTGGATTTCTAAAGCTTTGCATGCCAAAAGTATATTTTGTGGCTCACTTCGGCATTTAAATGCAAAGCTCTTTGATGCTATTTTGGTACTGGAACCTGATCTAGATAAACCTTTTATAAGTCTTGATGTATCGCCTATGGCGATTGATCAACAAGTATTGGCTCAGCAAGCTGAACAATGGCGCAACGAACATGCTGTATTAACGAAACCAGTGTGGACGATGCTTATTGGAGGTAATGGTGCCGGTGCTATTTATCAGGATTCAGACTGGAAAATACTGGCAGAGCAAATGAATCAACTTGCACATCAATTTGATATTCGATGGTTAATCAGCACCTCACGACGTACAGGGGGGCAGGCTGAAAACATACTAAAGCAACATTTGAATGACGATATAATCATTGATGCGGTGTGGTGGAGTGAAGCACCACGTCAGGTTCTACATGCTTTTTTGGGACTTTCTGATCGGGTATATTGTGGGGCTGATTCGATGTCGATGATGATGGAAACGATCAGTGCTATGCGAGCTTTAGTGGTCTATTATCCTTTTGAATTTAATCCTGATCAGCGGTTTGGTGGGGTATTGCAACGAATTGAACGAACTGAATTAGCTACAGTGCAACCCATTTCAGATTTATCCAATATGGATCAGGATAGCGAAAATGTACTAAAACCATTAAAATACGAACCTAGTGAAAAATTAGCACAATTATTGAAAGATAGGCTCTTCTCTTGAAAAAATTTAAAATCATCAATACGGTATATGGGGATGCTACAGGTGGTCGTTGGCAAGCTGTACTGGATATCGCTAATACACTAAAAAGTTATGGCCATGAGATAGTCTTACTACGTGGGGAGGAAAATGCGCATCTGAATAGTGGTGAATGGCCAATTCATGTGATTCCAAATACAGGTTTTTATAGTATTGCGGCCGCGTTAAAAGTACGCAAATTTATTCAGGAACAACAGCCAGATTTAATTATAGCGCATAGTGGAAAAGCTGTTTGGTTATTTAAAAATGCGATGCTGGGCATGCAAAAGAAAATACCAGTACTTGCGGTCAACCACAGCCATAATGTTAAAAGAACCTTGCGTGCAGACGCATTTTTACATATTACGCCTTATGTGCAAGAGCTTGTTCAAGCGTTACAAAGTAACGAGGAAAAAAAGAAACCGCAACGTGTCATTTCAAATCTCACTTATTTACCAAAGGTTGAAGCAAGTCCCAAGCCACTTAAGCAGCCTGTAAATATTGTCATGCTGACACGAATGGTACCTAATAAAGGTGTTCATGTTTTAATTGATGCTTTAGCTTTATTAAAGCAAAGAGGAATACCATTTAGCGCAGTTTTAGCGGGTCAAGGCGAAATGCTTGAACAATGTAAAGCTCAGGCAAGTCAGTTAGGTTTGGATGATCTTGTGAGTTTCCCTGGCTGGATTGGTGGGGACGATAAAATTAATTTAATACAGCAAGCAGATATAATTGCTTTGCCATCAATCACTGAGATCCAAGGAATTGGAATTTTAGATGCATTTGCATGGGGAAAGACATTGATTACCACAGATGATATTGGTATTCGACAGACAGCAAAGCATCAAGTAAATGCATGGTGTGCTAAAGCTGATGATGCGATTAGTCTAGCAGATGGAATTGAATACTTAATTAGTCATCCTGATGAAGCTTTAAAATATGCTCAGCAAGGTAAAAACGAGGCTTTAGAGAAATATTGTTTTGAGCAAATTGCGAAAGAGCATAACGATTTTATTTTTACCATCGTGAATTAAGAAAAAAGCAGTATATTTTAATTTATATACTGCTTTTTTATTTTATTCTTTAACCGATTTTATTATAAAATTTGAGAAAGTATTGGAAATTTTAATCGAAAATACGTCGATGTATTTATGGAATATAAATGATACGAGTATTGTAAAAATTATCGTTGAAGAGCTTGATATAAAAGCAGAAAAATAAAAGGATATGTTGTAAAAATTATAGATAAAATTCATTATTGGTATACCAATAATGTAAAGTATAAAAAGATGAATTAGGTATATAGAGAAAGAAAGCTCTCCTAGTTTTACTAGAGGTCTTATGCTAAGTAGATTTGAAAAGAAAGTAGACTTTAGAGTAGAAATACATATGAATAAAGCTCCTAAAAATATAGTGTAATCATATGTTTTTTTACTATAATTCATAGCTGAATAAATGTAATGATAACTTGTACTTGTTTTATGAAAGCCTATAAAATATAAACCTACTATAAGTAGAAAAGTTGCTAAATAGGCATTTATATTTTTAATCTTATATAAAAAGTGACCTAAAATAAAGCTAAACATACCTAGGAAAAATACTTTTGATATACTTAATGAAATCAATAAAAATAGTAGTAAAAAAATATAATATTTCTTAAGCTGAAAAGTTGATTTAAAGTAAATTAGAATGAATATGGCGATTGATCCGATAAGTTCATTTTTCATAGTCCAGAGAACAACATTATATGAGGATTCTGCATATATAAATGGTGAAATTAGACTAGAATAAATGCTTCCAAAAAATGTTGTTTTATTGGGAATTAAGTCATGAAACCATGTGGTAGTTAAACTTAGGTCTACTGAAATTTTGAAAATAATAAATGCAATTAAACATGATCCTAATGCAGGTATGGCTAATCTTGGATATCTTTTTAAAATAGAATTAATCATTTTTGATTTTGGATCATAACTACTTGAATTGGATGCTGTTAGTACAAATCCACTTAAAATAAAAAATACATATACAGCCCCAAGACCAGAAATAAAGAAACAAAAAGGGGAGTTATGAATCTTATATAAAATATTACTAGAGGGGAAATTAGCTTGTTGAAAGTGATTATGTAATTGTGGATAGAATGTTAGAGAAAGATGTGATAGTAAAACAATAAAACATGCTATACCTCTTAAGCTTTCTGCTGCAAGATTTTTTTTTAACATTTGGCTCTCAAAAGTATAAAACTCTTTACAATTATAGTGTTTATACATATATTTATAAAGATTTAACGATTTTTTATAGATATGAATACAAATATTACGATTGTGACAGCTTTTTTTGATATCGGTCGGGAAAATTGGTCAGTTGAAAATGGTTATCCTGATTATTTGTATAGAACATCTTATACTTACATAGAGTTTTTTAAGAATCTTTCTATACTTGAAAATGAACTTATTGTTTTTACCTCAAGAGAGTTTGTTGATATTGTCAAAGAAATTAGAGGTAATAAACCTACAAAAATTGTTGAATTTGATTATTTGAGTGAGTTCAAAGTTTATAAAAATAGGATAAAAAAAATTCAAAATAGTTTGGAATTTCAAAGTAAAATATCGCCAAAACAAATTATAAACCCTGAGTATTGGTCTTCAGATTATACTTTATTAACTAACTTGAAAACATATTTTGTCAATAGAGCTATATCTTTAGATTTGGTCTCTAATTCAACATTAGCATGGTTAGATTTTGGCTATTGTCGTGACATTGAAATGTTAAATGGAATAACTGAATGGAAATATAATTTTTCTGATGATAAGATCCATACTTTTTCTTTGAAAAAAATACCATCTTTAGATTTTAAAAAAGTAACAGACTCAATTTATAATAATAAGGTTTTTATAATCGGTGGTGTGACTATTGGACATCGTGACTGTTGGAAAGAATTTCATAGATTAGTTTATAAGTGTCAAATTGATTTACTAAGAAAAGGAATAGTTGATGATGATCAAGGTATTTATCTTTATGCTTATTATAAAGATAAAGAATTATTTAAAAATCATGTTTTAGGTAAAAATAATTGGAGAGTAATTTTTAAAGTGTACGATGAAAAAGCCAATTTAAGCTTTAAAAACAAGATAAAAAAGTTTTTTAAAATTCTCTAATTCCTTATAACTACAAAATGTAGTTATAAGGAATTAACTTAATTTTTTTTGTATATATAATATATACCATTGAATACTAGCTAGATATTTTCCTTTTCGCCATAATATTTTAGCAAACTTCTTTGCTTCTTTGGAATTTTTAGGTGCATCAAGTGGTTGGTCTTTCCAAGGCGATTGATAGTAATACTTTAAATACAATTCTCCGTGGGAGGCTGCGATGCTCCAAGGTTTAGGAGAGCTTACAAAATGTATAAGAGCTGGTGAAATATCGTCTCGAGTAAAATAGTTGAATTTTTGATCAATAAAAATCATTTTATTCTTCAGTAAGATATTAAGCACATCTTGATCTGGGAACTTATAATCTCTTTTTGAAATAAGCGTATTAAATTTTGTTAATACATCAAAATTGTTCCATTCTTTTGTATTAATTAAAAGAACGCCTGAATTAAAGTATTTATCATTTGGATTTAAGCCAATGCTTTCAATATAAGTTGGTTTCATGCATTTATCTTGAACTGCTGCAAGAACTTTATTTTCAATATTAATTGAACAAATCTGTTTTAGACTACTAACACATAAAATATCAGCATCTAGATATATAAATTTGTCCAACTTATCTTTAAAAATATTTGCTATCGATAATCGGTAGTAGATTGCAGTTGTGAAATGTCCATTGACTTGTAATTTATCGTAAGGTTCAGTATTTAGAATGTAGACAAAGATTTGTGTATTTTTAAACTGGCTTATAATTTCATCATAGCCAAATGAATCAAAATACGTTGTAAAAATATGGAAATTAATTTTTAAATCTTGATTGTTCTTTGCTATAGAGAATAAAGTAATTCCACAAGGTTTTAAGTAGTTTTTATCAATAGCAAAAGCAATGTCTAAGTCTGGAATAAAAGTCGGCTGTTCACTGAAAAGACGAAAAGACTCTTTGATAAAACTATTAAAATAATTCATTTGGTTTCACAGTTTAAATAATTGGATTTTATTTAATCCAGTATAAAAAGAATAGAGGGTGACTCAGGCTTCTAGTTTGCTGCCATTAGTGTAAATTTCATCTTGCCAAACCGAATCTAAAGATTGATTATAAATTAAATTTAACCATTGTTGCAAAACCGTCTTTGCCTCGAAACGGGTATGCGCAATTTCATAGCCTTTTTTTGCAATTTCAATAGCCTGTAATGGATGCTTTTGATAGTAATCAATTTTTTTGAGTAATTCATTAAAATCTTCAAAATAAATAATACTATCTTCTGGAAATAAAATATCTAACCCTGGTGTCCTAGCCGTAAATACTAAAGTGCCCATACCTGTAAGCTGTGCAATACGATCACTACTATACATATAGATATTATTATACTTGGAATAATTAATGCCCATTAAACTGTTTTGAACGGCAGCTTGATACTCATATCCAAATAAAGAAGGATGTCCTAAACAGGCGCCTAATTTAAACTTCAAATTTGGAAGTTCTTCAACTAAATTTTTAATAAACTGTTCACGTTCAGGATATTTACTATTCGAGCCACAAAATACACAATCGTAGTCGTATTTGTGCCAATCAGATCGAGAGTGTTCAATTGAAGCCAGACTTAGATTCGGTGTAAATGCAAATAGAGGATGTGGACACACTTCTGAAAGTTGTTTTAAGTGTTCACCCGCAGTAGTGATAAAAATATGATCAACTTCATCTTGCATTTCTTTGAAATGATCCAGCCGGTGTGGTTCGTTAATTGGATCTACAAACCACATTGCGATTTTAGAATCATTAATTGTTTTTAGTTGTTTTAATAGTGTTTTAGGTAAATGAATATGACCAATTAAAATAAGATCAAAATGAATATTTTTACATAAATCAATAAGTTGATTATGCACTTTTTTATGAGAAAGAGATGTCGTATTGAAAATATTACTTTTTCTCACCATAAATTTATAATCAAAAGGATATACATAATGACCAAGTTCCATGAGACCATGTTGAACTTTTGCGTCAGTGTTATAAAACATCATTCCATTATTTTCGGGTTTAAAATTGGCTATATGTAATATCTTAAGTGAACGAAGTGGCAAAATTGCTCTCCAATCAGCAGTGTGAAAATCAAAAGATTAGGCCAAAATTATTGATCCGCATTACCTTTAATGACCATATAAAGTAATGAGGCCATAATGAGGAAACCACCACCTAAGCAGCTTACGCAGAATAATAAAATACGTTGATAGGTATCTAAATTAAACAGTTGGTTATTTAAAATATATAAAACAAATCCCCATTGAATGAGTGAAAATGCAACAAGAACAAGGGTACGACGACGTACTTCAGGACGCATAGCCATATTGAATGAATCCAAGGGAGAGCAAAGACCTATTATGCCATTATAGAGAATCAATCTCAATTCATGTCATGATGATTGTTGCGACATGGCTCATGCGAGTACAAAGAAGCCAGCATATTGCTGGCTTCTTTTAAAGATTTTACAGTCAGTTAATCTTCTTTCTTAGGCTGCTCACGCAAACGAATACCCAAATCACGTAACTGATTTGGTTCCACTGGTGCAGGTGCCTGCGTCAATGGACATTCAGCTGTCTTGGTTTTCGGGAATGCAATCACATCACGAATAGACGAAGCACCTGTCATTAGCATGACTAAACGATCCAGACCAAAAGCCAAACCGCCGTGCGGAGGAGCACCATAACGCAATGCATTTAACAAGAAACTGAATTTTTCTTCGGCTTCTTCTTCACCAATACCCAAAGCTTCAAAAATCGCTTTTTGCATGTCTAAAGTATAAATACGTAGTGAACCACCACCGATTTCAGTACCATTAAGCACCATATCGTATGCAACAGAAAGTGCCTCACCAGGATTCGACTTAACTTCTTCAACGCTTGATTTTGGCAAAGTAAATGGATGGTGAACCGATGTCCATTTACCATCGTCAGTTTCTTCAAACATTGGGAAATCAACGACCCAAAGTGGCGCCCATTCGCATGTTGTAAGTTTTAGGTCATGACCGATTTTAACACGTAGCGCGCCCATCGCATCATTCACAACTTTGGCTTTATCCGCACCGAAGAATACGATGTCACCATTTTCTGCACCGACACGTTTAAGCAGATCAAGTACGATCGGTTCAATAAACTTCACGATTGGAGATTGTAAACCTTCAATGCCTTTTTCTAGCTCATTGACTTTAATATAAGCTAAACCTTTCGCACCGTAGATACCGACAAATTTAGTATATTCATCAATCGCACTACGTGGCAATGAACCTGCACCTGGTACACGTAAAGCCACAATACGACCTTTAGGATCTTTGGCTGGACCTGCAAAAACTTTAAATTCAACGTCTTGCATTAAGTCAGCAACGTCAACCAATTTTAGTGGAATACGCATGTCTGGCTTGTCAGATGCGTAATCACGCATGGCATCGTTATAAGTCATACGTTCAAATTTATCGAACTTGACCCCAAGCAAATCGTTAAATAATTTAACGGTCATGCCTTCCATCAAATCCATAATGTCATCATCATTTAAGAATGATGTTTCAATGTCGATTTGGGTAAATTCTGGTTGACGATCCGCACGTAAGTCTTCGTCACGGAAACATTTGGCAATTTGGTAATAACGATCAATACCACCAACCATCAACAATTGCTTAAATAATTGTGGTGATTGCGGTAGCGCGTAGAAGCTTCCATTTTGAACACGGCTTGGGACTAAATAGTCACGCGCACCTTCTGGTGTTGCACGAGTCAAAATTGGTGTTTCAACGTCTAGGAAGCCATTATCGTCTAGATAATTACGAATTAAAGTGGTGGCTTTAGAACGTAAACGTAAACGCTCTAACATTTCAGGGCGTCGAATATCAAGGAAACGATATTTTAAACGATGCTCTTCAGACACATTAATATTGTCATCATTCAATGGAAATGGAGGTGTTTCAGATTGTGCAAGAACTTCAATTTCTTTGCCCAAAACCTCAATTTGACCACTGACCATATTGGCATTTTCAGTGCCTTCGTAGCGACGACGAACACGACCAGTAATTTTTAGAACAAACTCAGAGCGTACTTTATCTGCGGTGGCAAAGGCTTCTGGGGTATCTGGGTCGATGACCACCTGAACCAAACCATCACGGTCACGCATATCTAGGAAAATAACCCCACCATGGTCACGGCGACGGTGTACCCATCCACAAAGAGTTACGGTCTGGTCAATTTGGGCTTCTGTTAAAGAGCCACAGTAATGAGTTCGCATCATATTTTAAAAATCCAAACTATATTGGCTGTAGGGGCGTATACGTAAACAGCGTACCGCCAGTGAATCAGCGATTATGCCTTTTTGAATGAGCACTCACAAGAACTTGAGCGTAAAACAGCAAAAAAACACAGCAAATTGAAAGCTTAATTCTGTTTTTGAGCGCTAAATGCCTTAAACCATTTGGCCAGAATAAAAATGAGGCAGCTCAAACTAAAACAGATGAGAAAACCACGTGAAAAATAATTAATCGCTTTGCCTGTAACAGCATAGGTATCTGTATGCCAGAGTTGAGCATCGAGTTGTTGCCAATAGCTAAAAAGAAAATAGCCGCCTACAGCGAACGAGAGAAATATCGTAAGACTTAATGATCTATATGATGTGCGCTGCTTTTGAATGCGATATTCAATTATATACCGATAACACATCCAACCTAAAATCGGCAAACTCACCACAGAGGTTGTAAGTTGTAAAAATCGATGAATAGGATAAGTTCGCCCTAAAAATACGATGTCCTGACTGAGTAAGCCTTGAAATGCAAAGGTTCTAAAATCATCATGCGTGAGTCCATCCCAGATAATATGTGTTGCACAGCCTATGATGACTCCCAATATACAAGCCATACAAAAACTACAGAACCGATTAAAAGTAGCTAGATTTAAATCATCTTGTAGAGAGAGCCAGTAATAAAACACAGGGCGATACAGTACATACCACAGTACGCAAAAAATAAGTCCAAGCAATAAATCTGGAATAATTAAGCCTGCCCATTCATGGCTTATCGTGACATTTTCATCTGTAAATAATCGCACTAAATCTGGTGTCATACAGCCAATCGCCAAAGCACCAATGGGCAATTTGTATCGAGTTATTTTGGCGATAGGGGGAGCAAGAACTGCATGGGATAAAGTAAAAGGCATAAATATAAAGAAATAAATTTTGGATCAAGATCGGGTCTGAGTGTAATGCTTTGTAGAATGAATGAATGTTTTTTATTGCAAAATAAATGAAATGTTATATTATAACAAAAATTAAGAAGATTTTAAGATTTTAAGAATCCGAGGCTTTATATGTTCTTTAAAAAGAATGCACTGACTGTGTCGATATTTGCAATGATCTGCACAGGAACACAAGCAGCAGAGCAACAGACTGAGATACAAAAATTAGAAACTATCGAAGTTAGCGCACATCCTCTGGTGCAAAGTGCTGTGGATTATGCGGCTGCTGACAATATTATTAAGAATGATCAATTGCGGCAGGGTGGTGCAACAATTGGTGAAGCTTTAAGTCAACAGGTTGGGGTTTATTCCAATCAGTTTGGGCCAGGTGCAAGTCGTCCCGTTATTCGTGGGCAAGATGGTGCGCGAGTGAAAGTTTTAGACAATGCCTCTGAAACGATGGATGTTTCCACTTTATCTCCCGATCACGCAGTAACAGTCGATCCAATTTTGGCGAAGCAAGTTGAAATTGTTCGAGGGCCCTCAACTTTACTGTACGGTGCAGGTACAGTGGGTGGGTTGGTGAATGTTACCGATAGTAAAATTCCAACTCAAATGCCTGAAGGTGGATATGAGGGGCAGATTGGACTGCGCTATAACACAGGTAGCGATGAAAAGTTAGGAGCTGCGGGAGTTACAGTTGGTTTGGGTGATCAGGTCGCGCTACGTGTTGAAGGTTTAAAGCGTGATGCTAACAATTATATTGCACCTGATTATGTTCATGACGGTGAGCGAGAACGCCGAGTCGATAATACCTTTGCCAAATCAGAGAACGTCAGTGTAGGTTTGTCATGGATCTATGATCGAGGTTTTACAGGAGTTTCTTATACTAATCGTCAGGATCAATACGGTTTGCCGGGTCATAGTCATGAGTATGAAAGCTGTCATCCGCATGGTACACATCTACATTGTGGTGGGCATGATGAAGAGCATGATCACGACGGTCATGATCATGATGAGGATGGACATGATCACGATCATGCTGGCCCGTGGGTCGACCTCAAATCTGAACGTTATGATTTTAGAACAGAGCTAGATGATCCGTTTGCAGGCTTTAAAAAGTTACGGGCACAGGCCAGTTATACAGACTATAAACATGACGAAATTGAAGAAGGTGAAGCTGCAACGACATTTAAAAGTACAGGTTATGATGCGCGTTTAGAGTTGGTGCATCAGCCGATTGGCATGTGGGAAGGGGTGTTAGGCACACAATTTGGCCGTCAAAAGCTGGATATTACCGGTGAAGAATCCATCTTTGCAGGGCCGAGTACTACGGATAAATGGAGCCTATTTGCTTTAGAACATACGCAGTGGAAAGATGTACATTTTGAAGTGGCAGCACGTTTTGATCAGCAACAAATTGATATTGATTCATCGCAAAAAGATTATGATGACCATACTTTTTCTTATTCAGGTGCAGCCAATTGGTTATTTGCGCCGAATTATAAATTGTCATTAGTCGCTTCACATCAGGAGCGTATGCCACTGGCACAAGAGCTTTATGCCAACGGGAAACATCTCGCCACCAATACTTATGAAATTGGTAATGAAAACCTAAACCCAGAAAAATCCAATAATATCGAACTGGGGTTTCATTATGATACGGACACGCTGAATTATCATGTACATGTATTCCATAACTGGTTTGATGACTATATCTATGCTCGTACACTGGATCGTTATGAGAACTTCCGACTTGTGCAATACACACAAGATGAAGCACGTTTTTATGGGGTAGAAGGTGAAATCTCTTATCAACTTTCTCCACTTTATAAAACAACATTGTTTGGAGATTATGTTCGCGGGAAAATTGATGCTGAAGGTGATGCACCACGTATGCCTGGAGGACGTTTAGGTACACGTTTTGAAGCGGACTTTGGAGACGGTTTTTCTGGAATGGCAGAGTATTATCACGTGTTTAAACAAGACAAAATTGCTGCTTATGAAACTGAGACAGACGGCTATAACATGGTGAATCTAGGTGTCGCCTATGCAGCACGAGCCAGTGATAAAACGGATTATCGGGTTTATTTAAAAGCCAATAACCTGCTAGATGAAACAGTGTATAACCATGCATCGTTTCTATCCAACATCCCTCAAGTTGGACGAAACTTTACGGTGGGGATCGATTTTAGTTTCTAAAAGCAGTGGTTTTTAAATATTCACATGGAGCCTATGATATAGGCTTCATGTTTTTGAAATGTTATATTGTTCTATTCATCTTTTGCTTAAATTAGACTTAATTTATTGTCGAAACCATAAAAGTCATATTGCTAATGGAAATAATGATACGACCCTGAATTCTCTTGAAAAATATATAATATATTATAACGTAACATGTGATTAGCATCTGGATGATCATCATGTTTAAAAAAACACATATATTTGCACTTTCTATTCTTTCTTTGTCTATACAACATGCTTTTGCGCAAAATTCTCAACAGGAAGTCGATGTCAATGATTTACCTACAATTGAATTGCAAGCTCAGTCTACGCCAAAAGATCATCTCAATCATGCAGCAGGTGACACGGTCATCGGGAAAGACCAATTGGTTCAGGGTGCAACTACAATTGGCAATGCCTTAAATGGTCAGGCAGGTATCTACTCAGCTCAATACACGGGGGGCGTAAGCCGCCCTGTGATTCGAGGTCAGGATGGGGCACGTGTCAAGATTACTCAAAATGGGGGCGATCCATTAGATGTTTCTTCGGTTTCACCTGATCATGCAGTCACGGTCGATCCCAATTCGGCAGATCAGATCGAAGTCTTAAGAGGCCCGGAAACATTAATGTATGGTGCGGGTTCTGTTGGTGGTTTGGTCAATGTGATCGATCATAAAATTCCTGAAACAATGCCAGAAAATGGCTATGAAGGGCGTATAGGTGCGCGTTATAACACGGGTGATGATGGTTTGGTTTATTCGGGTGATACCACAATCGGTTTGGGGCGTCAGGTTGCTTTAAATTTGGGTGCTGTAAAACGCGATGCCAATAACTATATTTTACCGAATGATCTACAAAGCGATTCACGCCGTGAAGATAGCACCTTTGCTAAATCCCATGATTATCATGCAGGCTTGTCATGGATTTATGATCGTGGTTATACCGGAGTTTCCTATAGTGAACGTCATGATAAATATGGTATTCCTGGAGATGTCGATTCAGACTGGGAACCTGACCACAACATGATGTTGACCATTCCTGCGGAACATGAGGACGACGGTGAAAATGGAAGTTCATCGTGGATTAATTTAAAACAAAAACGTTATGACGTTAAAACCCAATTGAATGATCCATTTGTGGGATTTAGCCGCTTAACTGCTCAGGCCAACCACACGACGTATCAACATGCCGAAATGGATGGCGATACGCCAGCTACACTGTTTCATAGTACAGGTACAGATATGCGTATTGTTTTAGACAATCATCCGTGGGCAGGTTGGAATGGTCAAATGGGCGCACAATTTACTCGCCAAAAACTGACCATCGATGGCGAAGAAGCTTTGATGGCACCCACAGACACCGAACGTTACAGTTTATTTGCCTTACAGACGAAACAGTTTGGTCCAGTCACGACGAAACTCTTTACACGTATTGATCATCAAGATACAAGTGTGGACTCAGATCAGAAAAACTTTAATGGTACGGCCTATTCTGTTGCAGGTGAAAGCGCTTGGGAATTTACACCGAATCATAAAATTTCACTTGATGCATCCCATCAAGAACGTTCTCCAATGGCTCAGGAATTATATTCGAATGGAGGATTACATGGACCCACAAAAAGTTTCGAATTTGGTAATGACGAATTAACACAAGAAAAATCCAATAATATCAATTTGGGTTTCCATGGCGACCAAGACGCGCTTCAGTACAACTTAACTGTTTACCATAATTGGTTTGATAACTTTATCTATGCAAATACCATCGACCGTAAGGGAGATTTTCGTTCTATACATTATGACCAAACAGATGCACGTTTTTATGGCGTTGATGGTGATATTAGCTACCAGATGAGTGCGCGCTATAATGCAGGCTTATTTGGTGATTATGTGCGTGCCAAGCTCTATGATAATGGTAATGCACCACGTATTCCGGGTGGGCGAATGGGAACACGTATCAAGGCAGATTTTGGTGAAGGATACTCTGGTACAGCCGAGTACTATCATGTCTTTCATCAGGATGATATTGCCAACTACGAAACCGAAGGCAAGAGTTATAATATGGTAAATCTAGGCTTGGCTTATCAGGGGCAGTTGAACCCAAAAACAGGCTACCAGTTATATGCCAAAGCCAATAATCTGCTCGATAGTAAAGTCTATTTACACGAGTCTTTCCTCTCTGATGTGCCACAAATAGGTCGAAACTTTAGTGTGGGCATCGATTTTAATTTTTAAATCTCTAATATTTTTACCTGAAGGAAGATGTGAGATCTTCCTTTTGTGTTTTTGCAGCTTGAGATAAGCCAATTTAACCAAATGTGTCTTGAAAAATAAGGAAATAAACTCTAGCCTGAACCTAATTGTTTAGGTTGTTTGTTATGCGTATTTTTCAACGAATTCACAAAAAGCTGAATTGGTCGGGGCGTCGTTACGTTGCACTGATCGCAGGTGTATTAGCCCTGAGTTATATTGCTTCCGCGATTTATCATGTCTATAAACCCTTACCCGATGGTTTAAATTTTACGGGTAAATTACGTCATGCAGAGGTTAAATTTCTTTCTGATCAAACTTATGTGAATGCTCAAGGTCAACAACAGCAGGATCATCAAATTTTTGATGAAATTTTGAATCTGATCCATCAGGCGAAAACCACCATTGTTCTGGATATGTTCTTATTTAATTCAGAAACAGGTGAATCCAAACTGACACAGCGACCATTAACACAGCAACTTACCCAAGCCTTGATTCAAAAACGGCACGAATCTCCGAATGTTGAAATTACGCTGATTACTGATCCGATTAATTCGGTTTACGGCGGTATCTTGCCTGAACATTATCGACAATTACGTCAGGCAGGCATTGATATCATCGAAACTAACCTCACTCCATTACGTGCCTCGAATCCAACTTGGTCTGGACTCTGGTATCTCTGTTGTCAGGATCTAGGTAATAATCCTGAAAAGGGCTGGTTACCAAATCCATTTGGCAAGGAAAAAATTACTTTACGCAGTTATTTGCAACTGGCTAATTTTAAGGCAAATCATCGTAAGACCTTGGTGGTGAATACCGATGACGGCTGGAAATCTTTGGTGACTTCAGCCAATCCTCATGATGGCAGTTCACGCCATTCCAACGTCGCTTTATTGGTGTCAGGCCCAACAGCCATGGATCTGTTGAAAACTGAACAAAGTGTGGCGCAAATGTCTTCGGGTTCATCACCTATGATGGTGATGGGTGAAATCAACGCCAGTCATCAGGCGCCCCAAGTTCAGGTTTTGACTGAAGCGGCAATATATCATGCGGTAGTGGATTTAATTCAGTCCGCAAAAGCCAACGATCAAATTGATCTGGCGATGTTTTATTTGTCCGAACGTCAAATTGTGAATGATTTAAAAGCAGCGCAAAAACGTGGCGTGAAATTAAGGGTTTTACTTGATCCGAATAAAGATGCTTTTGGACGTCAAAAAAATGGCATTCCCAATCGTCAAGTGGCTTCAGAGTTACATGCTGCAGGCGTTCCTGTGCGTTGGTGCGACACTCATGGTGAACAATGCCACAGTAAAATGATCATTAAATCTAACCCGACTCAGGCTGAGATGATTTTAGGCTCGGCTAATTTTACTGCACGTAATTTGAAAAATTATAATCTGGAAACGGATATGTTGGTGCAAGGACAAACTCAGGATGCCGTTTTTCAAGATGCGGAGCGTTACTTTAATACTGCATGGTCGAATCTGAATGGTCGTCAAATGAGTGTCGATTATTCCAAATATGTAGATGAGTCCAAGCTCAAATATTGGACTTATCGTTTTATGGAATGGTCGGGACTTTCTACTTTTTAATGATTTTGCTTAAAAGCGAATCCAATGCTGATCAAAAAGAGAGATTATTGCTCTCTTTTTGATTTTTTATATCGGCTGTTAATGCGTTGGAGGAATTAGTTCATCCAATTCTTGAGCTGATAATTCATCCAGTCCTGCCAAATCGGTTGAAATTTTCCATTGGCTTTCATCTTCTACCGGATTGGGTAAACGTGCTTCGAGCCAGTCACACACAACATCTGGCGTAAAATCTGGATGATTACATTGAATGACCCACGCCAAAAATTCTTTTGGTTCACCATTCATATAGGGTGGAGGAGAAACTGGAAAAAACTGGGTGGGTAACCGTTCATTGGTCGATAAATAATTCAACACATGTCCCAGCTCTTGCACCGTTTGCCAAGCCAGCGGGTGTTCAACATCAATCTGAAATTTAAACCACCATGCATCTTTACCATCCGCGCCATGTGCATCGATTCGGCTTTCCTGAATGCTTGGTATTTTACTAAAAAATTGATAAAGGCGTTCAAAACTTAATTCAGCCACAAGCTCTCAATCCAGTCATACAAGGAACCTCTAGTATAGCGGCTTTTTCAATAAAGAAATGTGAAGCATGCCACGCAGTACAACTTTAAATGGAACCTACATTTATTATGCAGAAATTGTTTGTTTTTAAGCTAATATAATAGGGTATTTAAAGAATAAGAAGGGCGATACGATGCGTATTTATGGTGTATATGCCTGTATGGTTGCAATCTTACTCAGTCTCTCCACTGTAAGTATGGCTGAAAATCAATGGGGAAATTATCGTGGTGTAGAACGTCCTAAACCACCGTCACGACCACCGCAATGGAATCGACCTCCACCGCCTTATTATGGGCATCGTCCTCCATCAAATGGACATTATCCTCATTATCCGCAGCGACCTCATCAGGGGAGTTATATTGAATATCACTACCAGCCTCATACTCAGTATGAGTATCGAACTGAGAGCTATGTATTTGTTCGTGGTAATACTTTACCTATCGAATATCGTAATGAACAATATTATCTCAATGACTGGTCTGGACATCAGCTTGACGAGCCAACATGGGGAACACGCTGGTATTCAGTAGGCGGGCATTATTTACTGATTTCAGATGATAACTTTCGTATTGAGCTTGTACGTTAATCGACGATATTGAGGAATCATGGTGTGTTACATATTCTTCATCTTTAAGGAAGCAAGCTTACAATCTTTAGCAAAATCAGGCTTTTCATCCATGCTTTCTCCTTGACTGTCGCCTAATCTGGAGACAGATCAAAAGAGGATGAACTCATGAAAATATCATTGAAGATGACACTGGCTGCACTGGCTTTGGGTATTTCGGCCACCACGATGGCAGCACCCAATGACTGGAATCAATATCGTGGCGTCGATCGTCATTATCATCACGCTCCGCCTAAAGCACCACCAAAATGGTCAAACTCACATCATGAACGTGATCGTTATGTGAGTTTTAGAAAAGGCGATCGCTTACCTTATCAATATCGTGACAACCGTTATCACGTGTCAAATTGGCGTAATTCGCGCTTATCTGCACCGCCACGTGGCTATCATTGGGTAAGAGCAGATGGTCGCTATTTATTGGTATCAAATAGTAACCATCGTATTTATGCAGTTCGATAAATTGTTTGAGTCATCATAAAATCCAGCATCGCAATGATCTGACCCCCAAAATTTGGATGGTTTGATTAAGCGGTTTCTAAGGACTGAGTTCTGTACAGGACTCAGCCTTTTTAATTTTACGCAGAAAGCCGATTTCATCACTGAAGTGAGACTTAACGATGAAGCCTGTGCCAAAGCTTGAAGTGTCCTCTTTACTTGGATTTATGGAGGTTTTTTAAGTTAATTTACAATGAAATATGAAGCGTATTACAACCCACTAAAATCATAACAATTGATTGCAGATATGGGTCTTTTATTCATGATTTCTCCCAGAGCATTTTCTACACTTTAGACTTGGTGTTATTGCGGACAACTGGATATGAAAAGGATCATTTCCGTTTCACTTTGTGTGTGTATGCTTGGTGTATCCACACTTTCACTGGCTGATCCACCGCCTCCAGATTGGGGTGGACGCGGTTGGGGGCATTATCATGGCGGGCCAGATCGACATGCAGATTGGCATCGTCACGATTGGCGAGCTTATGGACCACCGCCACCTAGGGTGATCGAAAATCGTTACTATTATGCACCACCGCCACGATATTACCGAGTACATGATTTCAGACCCGGTTATCGTTTGCCACCGCAATATTTAGCGGAACGCTATTATGTGAATAACTGGTATGACTATCAACTGCCACCGCCTCCACCGCAACACCGCTGGGCATATATCGATGGACGCTATGTGTTAGTCGCTGTTGCTACAGGAATTATTGCCCAGATTCTTTTTGGCGGGCATTAATACGATTTTTCTCAAACACCATTATCTGAGCAGGGTAGTGGTTTTTTTATGCCAATTCATCATCTTCTGGTCGCGGGGTTTCTCCTTTGGCCAATGGACGTTCCTGATGCTTATCCCGAATGACAGATGGATAATGCCATGATGCATAGCGGACGATTAAAATTGCGATAGCCAAAATCAAGATCGAGCCTGTCACGATCAGCAGATCAACATCGGCCTGATGGTTATGTTGAATATCTGAGATCAATAAACGAGTTAATGCAGTAATGGCAACATAAATGAGAAATCGCACTGGCATGTGGTTGGTTTTAAAATAAATTCCAACCATTGCGCCAAGTTCTAAATAGATGAATAACAATAAAATATCGTCAATCGTGGCATATTTTTTAACGGTAAAAATATCGATGGTGGTATGAATTGCTGACCATGCCACCATACAGCCAATAATAAACAACGCCAGATAATGAAAAGCTTCGACGGCGCGATTACCGAGTTTATCCAGAAAAGCCTCTAGATTTTTGGGGGACTTGGGAGTGAGCATGACTAAGCTTCTTATATTGACAGATGATGGTTATTAAATATCAAGCAAATTTCATGCACATGACGCTTTGATTGACGTAATTTGAAAATCTAAGAGTATAAAAAAACGCCCGATGAATCAGGCGTTTTAGTTTGAAAGAATCAATTAGGATTGAGTGGTAAAGTATTCTTCACTAAAACTCATGACTAACTCAGAGCCTGCTTCAATTTTTTTGATGCGAGTTTCAAGTTCTGGCAGGATACGCGCAACAAAGTACTGAGCAAGAGAAAGTTTATTTTGATAGAAATCGCCTGATTTTTCTTGTGCAGCGGCTGCAATCTTGGCAAACATATAGGCAAAGCTGAGTAAGCCAACAGCATGCAAATAATCAACGGCTGCTGTATTTGGGAAATCAACATTTTCTGCTGCTTGTTGCAAAATAAATTGAGTTACCGCTTCAACTTCAGTGGCTGCATCAAGTGTTGCATCTTTAATGAAGTTCAGGTCAGAACTGAGCGTATTGGCAAAATCGCGGATTTCGGCAATATATTCAGCAATAAATGCACCGCCAGATTTAATGGTTTTACGACCAATTAAATCCTGTGACTGAACGCCATTAGTACCTTCATAAATTTGTGAAATACGCAGGTCACGAATACATTGTTCCATGCCCCATTCACGAATATAACCATGTCCACCAAAGCACATTTGCGCATCAAGCGTCGCTTGGAAAGCAGTATCTGTTAAATACGCTTTGGCGATCGGTGTCAGCAATGCAACACGATTATTGGCTTTTTTAACAGCTTCAGCATCCGTTGAAAATTTGGTAATGTCGAGTTGTTGACCCACATACACTGCAAAAGCACGAGATGCTTCATTATTGGCACGGGCATTCAGCAACATGCGACGGACATCGCCATGCACTAAAATACTATCTGCTGGTTTATTTGGAGATTGTACACCTGCTGCACTACGTCCCTGTAAACGATCTGTCGCATATTGAGCCGCATTTTGGTAGGCAAATTCAGATGCGCCAAGACCCTGAATCCCCATTGATAAACGCTCATAGTTCATCATGACGAACATAGCAGCCAGACCTTCGTTTTCCTTACCGACAAGGAAACCTTTGGCACCGTCAAAATTCATGACACAAGTAGCAGAAGCTTTGATGCCCATTTTATGTTCAATCGAACCTGGACCAACCGCATTGCGTTCACCGACTGAACCATCTTCATTAACCATAAATTTTGGTACGATAAAGAGCGAAATACCACGCGAACCTGCAGGTGCATCAGGTGTTTTAGCCAAGACTAGATGAATGATATTTTCAGCAAGGTCGTGATCACCACCTGTGATGAAGATTTTAGTACCTGTGATGTTATAGGTACCATCTGCATTCGGTTCAGCTTTGGTTTTAATAATCCCTAAGTCTGTACCTGCATGTGGCTCAGTTAAGCACATAGTACCTGACCATTCACCTGAATAAATTTTAGGTAAATAAGTCTCTTTTTGCTCTTGCGATGCATAACTGTTGAGTGCCATACCTGCACCGACAGAAAGAAGCGGGTAGAGCATAAACGATGGATTAGTAGCAAATAGCATTTCGTCGGCAAGAACAGTCAGCATTTTTGGCATGCCTTGACCGCCCCATTCTTCATCTGCACCTAAACCGATCCAACCGCCTTGCGCATACTGTTGAAATGCATCTTTAAAACCAGCAGGGGTAAAGACATTGCCGTTTTCATAACGTGCGCCTTCTTCATCACCAGTACGGTTTAAGGGCAAAGTTACGTTTTGTGCAAATTTAGCCATTTCTTCTAAAATGGCTTCAGCAGTTGCAGCATCAATATGAGCCAGATTTTCATTGGCTTGCCAGAATTGTTCTGCTTTGAATACGTCATTTAAGATAAAGCGCATGTCTGCAAGGGGAGCGTTGTAAATTGGCATCGTTTTTCACCTTTGTTCTTTTTACATTTATGTGTTTAATATTACACAGAAAATGTAATTCATCAGTATGTTTTGATTGGCATTAATTTAACATTGATTTGATAAAAAAAGGACTGTCAAAACTGATCAGTCCTTTTTTATTAGTATGCAATTGTTTTCACTCATGCACACATGTTAGGCAGGTTCAGATTAGAACGCAAAGTGTTCTGCATCTAATGCCATAAGTGGTTCTAAGCCAGTTGAAAGTACATCGACATGCGAACGAACACGTGGCAAGATTTTCTTGAAGTAGAAACGTGCAGTGGTGACTTTAGCGTTGTAGAAGTCAACATCTGTTGTCCCTGCCGCTAATGTTTCCTGAGCAACCAATGCCATACGTACCCATAAATAAGCCAGTGTGACATAACCAGAGAAGTATAGGTAATCAACTGCTGCTGCACCGACTTCATCAGGGTTTTGCATCGCACGCATACCAATTTGCATAGTGAGATCGCCCCATTCTTTGTTCAAGGCAGCCAAAGGTTCAACAAACTCTTTCAAGGCTGCATTGTCTTTGTTCGCTTCAACAAATTTATGAATGATTTTGGTGAAATCACGTAGCATCGCACCTTGAGTTTGTAGAACTTTACGACCTAACAAATCAAGTGCCTGAATTTCAGTGGTTCCTTCGTATAGGCAAGAGATACGTGTATCACGAACAATTTGTTCCATGCCATGCTCAGAAATAAAGCCATGACCACCGAATACCTGTACGCCGTGTTTGGCTGACTCTGAACCTGTTTCAGTCAGGAATGCTTTCGCAATTGGAGTCAACAATGAAAGAATATTGTCCGCAAATTTGCGTTCTTCTTCAGTTGTACCTTGCTCAACTACGTCTGCGTATTGAGACAAGAAGTAAACAAGAGCACGACCACCTTCCGCAAATGCTTTTTGAGTCAATAACATGTTACGTACAGCAGGATGTACAATAATCGGATCTGCTTCTTTTTCAGGTGCTTTAGGACCAGAAAGAGCGCGCATCGCCAAACGATCTTTGGCATAAGCCAATGCACCTTGGAACGATGCTTCAGATGCAGATAAACCTTGAACCGCTGTACCAATACGCGCTGTATTCATGAAGGTAAACATGGCGTGTAAACCGCGATTTTCAGGTCCGATTAAGAAGCCTTTTGCATTGTCAAAGTTAATGACGCAAGTCGCGTTACCATGAATACCCATTTTATGTTCAATAGAACCACAACGAACGGCATTGCGGTCACCTAAAGAACCATCAGCATTTACATTGAATTTTGGTACGATAAATAATGAAATACCTTTGGTACCTTTAGGGGCACCAGGTAAGCGCGCAAGCACGATATGAATGATGTTTTCAGCCATGTCGTGTTCGCCAGCAGAGATAAAGATTTTCTCGCCAGAGATTGCAAAACTACCATCTTCATTTGGTTCAGCTTTAGAGCGGATGATACCAAGGTCTGAACCCGCATGAGATTCAGTTAAACACATGGTTCCTGTCCATTCACCAGAAACAAGTTTTGGCAAATAAGTTGATTTTTGCTCATCAGAACCATGATGCTCAATAGTACGTACCGCACCATGAGATAGACCTGGGTACATGCCCCATGCCCAGTTTGCTGCACCGACCATTTCAGAAATGGCCGTCCCTAGTGAACCCGGTAAACCTTGACCGCCATGTTCTTCAGGCACTGCAAGAGAAGGGAAACCGAGTTCGATATATTTTTGATAGGCTTCTTTAAAACCTGTAGGTGTGGTGACAACGCCGTCATTCCATGTACAACCTTCACGGTCACCGATTTGGTTCAGTGGAGAAAGTTCGTTTTCACAAAAATCCGCAGCGGCTTCTAAATATTGATCCACCAATTCACGGCTGACGTTTTCCTGAAATGCAGGAAGTTTTGCATAGTGTTCTTCGGCATTTAATAATTCATGCAAAACAAATTGCATATCACGTAGCGGCGCTTTGTATTGTGGCATATCGGGTTCCTCAATACTGGTTAAACCAGAGTTATAATCCTAATCAACGATAATGGTGTCTGATGACACATCTTTTACTTTTACATCGTGCAACAACTTATTTATATGTACAAGCATTTGCGCGTGAACATCCATGACTGTAAAGTCAAAGAAAATGCTGTTGAAATACCTAAGTACATTGAGTCTAAACACTTTTATCTAATTTTTTATGAAAGGAATAGTCAAAAAACGTAAAAAGTTGTGTCCACAAAAAAAGACGCTTGTGCGTCTTTTAAAGATTAGATTTTGCTTATGAGGCTTTAACTGGTGCTGTTGGAGCAGGGGACGCCATGCGATCGTCCATTTTGTTCGGTTTAAAACGTATTTGACAGGTTCCATCAATGGTTTTATCACCCACTTTGACTTGAATGGCTTGACCTACAGTTTTACCCACACAGGCTTGTTGAATTTGTTCAAACTGAGCTTGACGTTCAGCACGACGTTGCTGCATTTCAGCGCGTTGTTCAGGGGTTAATTTATGGCGTTTCATAAAATGTTTGCCTTGAGGGCCATCATCCATCATATGACGTGCGGGTGGTTCTTGCGGACCTGTTGTAGATTGACAGGCAGCTAGACTTCCCATCGTGACCACTGTTGCAGCAAGCATGACAACTTTAGATAACTTATTCATTTTGATCCCCACATTTATGTTGATTTCATGCATTAAAGATTAAGTAATAAACATGAAGAAACAATGGAGAGTTTTTTGAGTGAGTGTTCGCTACAATAGTGAATATAGAAGAAAAATGAGAGTTTACTTTTGAAGATTCGTCGTGTGCCCATCGCCTTGCGTCTGTTTCTGACTGTATTATTGACTACATTGGTCATTACTACACTGAGTCTGGGCGTTTTGCATTGGACCATGCAGAAAAACTTTGCCCGCTATGTGGCAGATGTGGAGATGCAAAAACTGGATCATCTTATTACCAATTTGGGCAATGTTTATAGCGTTTATCATGATTGGGGCAATGCGATTCAGGCGCAGATTTTACAGATTGAAGGGGATGCTGCTCCAGACGATTATGATCGTTTGTCTCGTTGGTGGTTGCGCCGTCAGTATGATATTGCATTGCAACAACGGATGTTTAAAGAGCAGACTTTATTGAGCCTTTCTCCAGAACTTTCACATAATATCGAGTTTCAAAATCGTCCAATTTTGGATGAGCAAGAACGCAAATTTATTGAGGATAATTTACCTTCTGAATATCAGCCTTTTGAAGGGCTTAAATTTCCACTCAGTTCCAATCAAAATTTATTTCGTCCCAACGATAAAAATAAAGACTCCCATAGACCACCCCGTCTTTCTGAAATGGCGGGGATGATGCCGCAAGACGGCAAAAAGCGCTTTATTTCCATGCCTGACCGATTGGGGTTAAGTTCACGCCTTTCGCTGTATGATGTTCATCATCAGTTTGTCGTTGGTGAGCCATCGAATGAACAACTGTCTTTTCGACCGATTATGGTTGGTAATCAGGTTGTCGGTTATTTGGGCTTAAAACCTGTACTGGATCAGGATGATGCCTTAAGTATCAACTTCTTTAGTAATCAAAAACGCTTTTTACTGTTAATTTATACTTTCTCTGTACTGGCAAGTTTAGTGGCGGCATTATTACTCGCGACCTATTTTAAAAAACCAATTCAGCGTTTATTGAACGCCACTCGTGAATTGACGCAGGGGAATTATCAACATCAGGTCACGATTAAACGGAATGATGAGCTTGGCGATCTGGCCGCACAATTAAACCAGTTAGCGATAATTTTGGATCAACATGAACAATCACGCCGACAATGGGTGGCGGATACTTCGCATGAATTAAAAACTCCGCTGAGTGTATTACAGGCGCAGATTGAAGCCATGCAAGATGGGATTCGCAAAGCCAGTCCTGAACATTTAGATGCCATGATGCGTCAGGTGACGAGCCTGAAGAAACTCACACAGGATTTGGGTGATTTGGCTCAGGCAGATGCACAGCAGTTAAAATGTTATTTTACCGAGGTCAATCCATGGGAGGCGATGGTACAAGAAGTTGATAACTTTAAGCCGAAGTTTGAACAAGCGGGGCTTAACGTTTCTATAGACGGTCAAGGTACACTTTTACAATTGGATATAGACCGTTTTAAACAAATTATGGTCAACTTGCTGAGTAATAGCGTTCGCTATACTGAACAAGGCGGCCAGATTCATATTCATACGCAGGAAACCAGTCAGCATTGGAGTGTCATTGTGGATGATAGTCCATTGGGTGTCGATGATGAACAGCTTCAACGTTTAGGCGAACGCTTCTACCGTGTAGATGATTCCCGTACCCGCAGTACAGGGGGGACAGGTTTGGGGCTGGCACTTTCATGTAAGCTTGCGCAGGCTTTGGGTGGACGTTTAAGCTTTGCACATTCACCGCTGGGTGGTCTACGCTGTATTTTGACCTTTCCAAAAACACAGTCTATACATAAGGAATAATTGACGATGAAACATGTAATGTTGGTTGAAGATGAAGTTGAACTGGCTCATCTGGTGCGTGACTATCTGCAAGCCGCAGGTTTTGAAGTCAGTATGTTTCATGATGGTCAGGAAGCGTATGATAGCTTTTTACAACGTAAACCTAGCTTAATGGTATTGGACTTGATGGTGCCACGTATGGATGGACTGACCATTTGCCGTAAAGTTCGGGAACAGTCCGATTTACCGATTATTATGGTGACGGCGCGCACCGAAGAAATTGACCGTGTGCTTGGTTTAAATATGGGCGCAGATGACTATGTGTGTAAGCCATTTAGTCCTAAAGAGCTGGTTGCGCGAGTACAGGCGGTATTGCGTCGTTTAGACCGTAAGGCAGAACCTGAGCAAAATGATTTATTCCGAATTGATAAAGCGCAGCAACGAATCTGGTATCAACAAAAATCGTTAAGTTTAACGCCTACTGAGTTTCGTCTTTTGGAATTGTTTTTGGAACATGTCGGACAGGTTTATTCGCGTGCACAGTTATTAGATCATATTAATCCAGATAGTTTTGATGTGGCGGATCGTGTCATTGATAGTCATATTAAAAACTTACGCCGAAAGGTGACTGAGGCTGCGGATACAGGCAATCGTCATGAATGGATTCAGGCCGTTTATGGGGTTGGCTATCGTTTTGAATATCCAGAAGATTAAAAAATAATCTGAGCAGCATGATGGATTGCTGCTCATCCAAAATTTACTTATTTACTCGACAGAAGTTTGATACGCATTTTTTGGGTTTTATTCAATTTGCTGACCACGAGCGCGTATGAAGATTTAACCATATCTTCAATAAAATCTGCGTCAATATTCTGCCCCTCAAATATCGAAATCCAGTGTTTTTTGTTCATGTGATAGCCTGATGTAATTGAGGGATATAATTCTTTTAGTTCATCTGCTTGTTCTGGTTTAATTTTGACGTTTATAAATTTTTGTTGGTTCAGTTCGCCTGTTAATAAGAAAATTTTGTCAAAGACCTTGATCACATTACACTGCGGACCAAAGGGATGAGATAACACAGTTTCAGGTTGTTCCAGCGCAATTTGGATAGCCAATTTTTGTATTTTTTCTGCGTTCATTGATGTTCCTCATCCAAGGATAGATCTCGATTGTTGTGTTATTTTTGACTCATTGCCAAATTTCATCCATGTCACGATTTGACACCGCAACACAACCCCATGTCCAGTCATCTTTTGGCAGTCAAAATAAGTTGGTTGTTTATTCTACATATTATGTTCAAAGACTTATATTTGATTCGTCATGAGAAATTATCCTGTGGATAATCACAATGTTATCCACAGAAAATGGGGATAACTGTGATTAATCTTCATGCTTCAAGATGAACAACTTACCATCACTTCAGGGACATCGCTTGGAAGTGGTGCTAAGTCCTCAGGTCGTTCCAGCTCAGGTTGTGGGGTGAAGGGGTGACGCAATAACGTAAATAATCGTTCGACTTCACTCAAATCACTACGCTCAGCCTGTTCGATGGCTTTTTGCGCCATATGGTTTCTTAGGATATAAACTGGATTGGCCTGTTGCATCTGAGCATTCAGTTGTTCGATATCCTGCTGTTCACGAATAGCATGGTAGCTTTGTAAAAACTCATCGAACTGACGAATATCCAGACAATCATCACGAAGCGCTTTATATTGCTGGTTTTGCAGGCGCAGAAAACTTTGCGTGTAATCCAGTTGTTCAGTTTGCAAAATGCGCAGAAAAGCCATACCACAATCAAAGCTGTCTTTATGAAAATCAGGAAGCCCCATTTTTTTGCATAGACCTGCGCTATAGGTGGCTAAAAAAGTAGGTTCAAAATCTTCGAGACAATCAGCCAATTGCGTTTTAAACCTTTCTTTATCTTCAGGCTTGGCTAGAGGAATGAGATTGTTGAGCCACATCCATAAATTCCAATGCGCAATGCTTGGCTGGTTTTGATAGGCATAACGACCCTGATGATCTGAGTGGTTATTGATCCAGTTGGGACGGAAACGCTCCATAAAGCCATAAGGGCCAAAGTCCAGCGTTGAACCAGTTATATTTAGATTGTCGGTATTCATGACCCCATGAGCAAATCCCACCAGTTGCCATTGCGCGATCATGTTTGCAGTATTTTGAATCACGCCTTGTGCAAAAGCCAGAATCGGTTGTTCCGTTTGTAATGCTTCTGGATAATGCCATTCGATACATTTTTGAGTAAATTCTGCGAGTAATTCAGGCGCATATTGATTGATCCATTCAAAATGCCCCAAACGAATATGACAATCGGAACTGCGTAATAACATTGCGCCTTGTTCCAGTGTTTCACGTTGTACACCCTGACTTGATGTCGTAAATCCAACCGCATTACTCGACGCAATACCTAAACTGTTTAAAGCATGTCCTGCCAGATATTCACGAATCACTGAACGCAATACCGCACGACCATCGCCCATCCGCGAATAAGGCGTCAGACCTGCACCTTTTAAATGTAGGTCGATGGTTTGACCTGAACGATTCAAAATCTGAGCAATTAATAAACCTCGACCATCACCAAGTTGACCTGCCCACTGTCCAAATTGATGACCTGCATAGACCATGGCTAAAGGGGGAAATTCTGCAAAGGTTTTTTGTCCACTGCAAATTTCAACCCATTGCTGTTTATCGTGTTCAGACCATTGTAAATCATCCGCCAGTTCAGCATTAAAATGTCCTGCCGCAGCGCCTTTTAGGGGGACAGGGGCTTGCTGATGATAAAGCTTTGGATTGAGTTCTGGATAACGTGAATTGAAATACATGGCAAAGGAGAGATCAAGGGCTTTAAAAGCACTATAGCAAATAATCCTGCTCCTGCCTAAGACGCAAACTTTCTAGTCGAGTCGGATTATTTTATCTGGATCGTCTTTAGCGAGAGGTTTGTTATTATCTAGAAGATTTCTTTCTTCGACTGATCATTAAATTACTCAAACGATTTAAAAACTGCGGGCTGATGCTGGATAATTGATATAAAACTTTGGCTTTTACACCGATCGGTGTATGCGTTGCCCGAAAAACATGATCTTTTTGTTGCGCGAGTTTTAATACTTCAGCGGCAACATCAGAGGGACTCAAGTTTACGCCCATATTTTGAATGCTGCCTGCATCCATATTTTTAACCATCGCGGTTTGTACAAAGAGCGGCATGACATCCAAAACCCGAATGCCATATTTTTGCCATTCCACATCCAACGCTTCAGTCAGCCCACGGACTGCAAATTTACTGGGTGAATAAGAACTCAAATCCGCCTGTCCATAAATGGCAGAAGCCGATGACAGATTAATGATGCGAGCTGAACGGGCTTGTTTGAGATAAGATAAAGCAGCATGGCAGCCATTGAGTACGCCTTTGACATTAATATCAAGGGTTCGCTGATGGGCTTGGATATTGGTATGTTCAAATGCACCCGAGTAGAGGATGCCTGCATTATTGACCAGAATATTAAGTTCACCAGCCCATTGTACAAACTGTTGCAAACTACGCTGCCAGTTGTCGTAATCACTGACATCCAGATAGCCTGCGAAGGCACGAGAACCTAATTCTTTAGCAAGTTTTTGATTCTGGATCTCATTAATATCAAAAATACCGACCAGATAGCCGTGTTGATAAAAAGTGCGTGCAATTTCAGCCCCAATCCCTTGAGCTGCACCTGTAATCAGGATACTTTGAGCCATATTTTTCTCATTTGTTTTGGGTAAACGGTTTTAATAGATTTTTGTTAAAAGAGCATGCGCATTTCCAATGCGCTGAGTCCACATCATAACAAATCTGTTTTTGAAATGAATGCGCTTCGATGACTTATAAAGGAGTTAAACATGCAACAACTACTCAATATTATGCGTGAATTACGTGAAAAGTGTCCGTGGGATCGTGAGCAAACGCCTTTAAGTCTAACCCCATATGCGATTGAAGAAGCTTATGAAGTTGACGCTGCGGTTCGCGAAGGCCATCTGGATGAGATTCGAGATGAGCTAGGAGATCTACTGTTACAAGTAGTGTTTCAGGCACAAATGTATAGTGAACAGGGGGCTTTTGATTTTCAGGACGTGGTCAATGCGATTTGTGAAAAACTGATTCGTCGTCATCCACATGTATTTCAAGCGGAACAGTTTTCAGCACTTGATCCTGATCAGGTGAGCGAGTTATGGCAACAGATTAAGCAACAGGAAAAACAGGGTAAACCCAAGTCACGTTTAGATGAGATCAAACATGGTCCTGCACTCAATCAGGCACAAGAGCTCCAAAAGAAAGCGGCAAAGCTGGGATTTGACTTTGAGACGGTTGAAGATGCTTATGGCAAAGTAAAAGAGGAGCTTGGCGAGTTTGAACGAGCACTTCAGGCACAACAATCCGATGAAATACATGAAGAATTTGGAGATTGCCTATTTTCTCTGATCAACGTTGGACGTAAACTTGGGCTGTCCAGCGAATCCGCACTTTTGGCCACCATTTTTAAGTTTAGACAACGTTTTGCGTATATTGAGCAGCAAGCGACTTTACAACAAAAAATTTTAGAAGAGATGAGTCTACAAGAAATGGATGCGCTCTGGGATCAGGCGAAACAACAATTAAAACTTGGGTCTTTATAAAATGGCAATGTTACATAAGATGATCGCGTTACGACAACTTTCACTCTATTGGATTCAGATCAGTATTTTGTGTTTATTCTCAAGCATGCTACATGCTCAACAATTTGATCACTCTTATCAATCATGGAAAACTCAGCAACAAGCGCATGATCAGCGTTTAAAAGCATCTTCTTCTACAGCGGACTATTATTTGGGTAAGCCAAGCTTACAAAATACTTCGGCAACATCAAAACAATCATCATCTAAAAATAATTCTTCAAAAAAATTGGGAAGCAAGATTAATCTCAATACAGCTTCTACACAGGAACTGCAACAGCTCAATGGCATTGGAGAGAAAAAAGCACAAGCGATCGTTGATTATCGTAACCAGAATGGTCAATTTAGATCAGTCAATGATTTGCTCAATATTAAAGGGATCGGGCCAAAATTTATTGAAAAAAATAAATCAAATCTTGGTTTATAATACGCAGGATTTAACAAGATTTTTGAGCTAAGTGCCTAATCATTGAGAGAATCAAATTGCCCTTTAGGCGGGTTAGAGATATGATTAGCGCATCTTATCATTTACGTTCAGACGTAGGAGACAGCGTCTTTTGCAAACTTTGCGCGCGTCAAAATGTGGTTTATCTACAACGCAACTTCCTTCTTCTATCTTAGATGTGATCGATAGTCTGACCAAAGCAGGCTATGAAGCCTATATCGTTGGTGGTGGGGTTAGGGATCTCATGTTAGGTCTTAATCCAAAAGATTTTGATGCCGTCACCAATGCTACACCTGCTCAGGTAAAAGAAGTTTTTGGACGACGTTGTCGTATTATTGGACGACGTTTTGAGTTGGCACATGTGTATTCTGGTCGTGAACTGATTGAAGTTGCGACTTTCCGTGCGCCACCTAAAAAAGCAGTCACCAGTACATCAGGTATGATCTTGCGTGATAATAACTGGGGCACTATCGAACAAGACTTTGCTCGACGTGATTTTTCAATTAATGCGCTGTATTATCAACCACGCAAAGGTATTGTGCTGGATTTTTGTGATGCCATTTCCGATATTGATCATAAAACATTACGCTTATTAGGTGATCCGAAACAGCGTTTTGAAGAAGATCCAGTCAGAATGCTTCGTACACTGCGTTTTGCAGCCAAATTAAATTTTGATATTGATCCACAGATTTTAAAAATCTTTGATGTGGACATGACGCAACTGTTACGTGATGTATCGCCACATCGTTTATATGATGAATCGCAAAAATTATTCACGATGGGGCATTTGGCTCGTGTTTTACCAATGCTCATCGAATTTGATATCTGGAAGCAATTATTTGCAGATATTAAGCCTGATATCAGCAAATTTATTGAACGTGCCGCGAAAAATACTGATCAGCGTATTCAAATTGGTAAAACCATTAACCCTGCATTTTTCTATGCGGTGTTGTTATGGAAGCCTTTTTTAGAGCGTTGTGATTTTTATCTGGCGAAAGGCATTGTTCCTGCTGAAGCACGTGCGCAGGCAGGTTTAGACGTACTTAAGCGCCAAGCCACCCGTACTGTTATTCCTCGTTTTGCAGAAACTTTTATTCGTGAAGTTTGGGAAATGCAGGTACGTTTACTTAATCCTAAACCTCAACAAATTGAAGCACTCGCAAGTCATGCGCGTTTCCGTGCAGGTTTTGACTTCTTGTTGTTGCGTGAAAAATCGGGCGATGATTCAACACAGGGCATGGGGCAATGGTGGGATCATTATCAGTCCCTGTCGAGTGATGAAAAAGAAACTGCGATTAGTCAATATAATCGGCAACGTGCTAAGACGCGCCGTAAACAAAATATTGAAGCAAACGAATCTAAAGACACTACGGCTGAAATTGAACCTTTAGTTAACGTACCAGAAGCACGTAGTCGTCGTGCGCGCCGTGAACAAACACGGAGTAAAGACCATGTGGCTCGTAGTCCCGAATCTTCGACGGCAAACCTCAATACTGATCACCCAATTATGAAGCGTAAACGGGTACAGCGTGATTTGAGTCAGGTTGTTTTTGGACCTACTCAATGAATGTTGTCACCTATATTGGGATGGGCAGTAATTTAGGTGATTCCCGTCAGATTCTTCAATATGCAGTTCAGCGTTTAAAAGATTTGGGTCAGGTTCAGGTTTCTCGACTTTATCAAAGTCCTCCGATGGGACCGCAGGATCAACCGCATTATTATAATGCCGCGGCACAGTTAATCACTTTGCTTGAACCTTTGGATTTGCTGGATCAATTACAGCGTATTGAACATGAGGCAGGTAGAGTACGTCTGCGCCGTTGGGGTGAGCGTACATTGGATCTGGATTTACTTATTTATGCTGAGCAAGATATTCAAAATCAGCGTTTGACTGTGCCACATCCTGGGTTACTTGAGCGTGATTTTGTGATTGTACCTTTGTTGGATATTGATGCTGATCTCATTGTAAAAGGTCAAAAGCTAAAAGATTTAGAACTGGTAAAACATCCGTCTTTAACTGTTGTGGCGGATCGCAACTGGGTTGAAAAATAACTTGCCTGTTCGGGTTGGTTGATAGAGGACATCATGATGATTAGTCTAAGTGACTTAAGAAAATTTAAAAGCGAAGGACGCAAGTTTTCCTGCCTGACCTGCTACGATGCGAGCATGGCCAAAGCGATGGAGCTTGCTGAGGTTGATTCAATTTTGATTGGTGATTCTCTGGGAATGGCAATACAGGGTCATGACTCTACGTTGCCTGTGACTGTTGATGATATGGCTTACCACACTGCTGCGGTACGCCGTGGAAACAGCCATGCATTTATTATGACTGATCTACCCTTTATGAGCTATGCCACCTTAAATGATGCTTTGCAAAGTGCCAAAAAAGTCATGCAGGCAGGCGCGCAAATGATCAAAATCGAAGGCGGTGCGTGGCTCAGTGAATCTGTCCGTGTATTGACACAAAACGGTATTCCTGTTTGTGTACACTTGGGTTTAACCCCACAATCTGTGCATGTGTTTGGTGGTTATAAATTACAGGCCAGAACTCGTGAAGCCGCAGATCAGTTAATCGCAGACTGTACTGCGGTGGTGGACGCAGGTGCTGCGATTTTATTACTGGAATGTGTTCCTGCACAATTGGGTCAGGAAATCGCTGAATTATTTCCAAACATTCCTGTTATTGGGATTGGGGCTGGTCATCAAACCGATGGTCAGGTCTTGGTGGTACAAGATATGCTGGGTTTGACATTCGGGCGTGTGGCACGATTTGTACGTAACTTTATGAAAGAACAATCAGGTGAAACTGCGATTGTGGATGCGTTTAAAGCTTACCATGCAGCTGTGCAAGATCAATCTTTCCCAGCACCAGAACATACTTTTCAGGTCGAGTTATAACTCATGAAAACAGAAACAACCATTCATGGATTGGCGGCATCTTTACAAGCTGCTCGTGCGGCGCGTAAAAGTATTGGCTTTGTACCAACCATGGGGAATTTGCACCAAGGACATTTGAATCTGGTGCGTGAAGCAAAAAAACTCTGTGATGTTGTTGTGGTTAGTATCTTTGTGAATCCAATCCAGTTTGGTGAAGGCGAAGATTTCGAAAGCTATCCGCGTACCTTAGAGCAAGACAGTCATTTATTGGCAGATGTTGGCTGTGACATTATTTTTGCACCCACGGTTGAACAAATGTATGGCAAGCAACCACGTTTGACCAATATCACGGTCGGTGGTATTACCAATGACCTCTGTGGTCAATCACGTCCGGGTCATTTTGACGGTGTTGCAGTTGTTGTCACTAAACTGTTCAATATTGTGCAACCAAACTTTGCATTCTTTGGACAAAAAGATTATCAACAATTGGCGGTGATTCGCCAGTTTGTAAAAGATCTAAACATTCCTGTTGAAGTGATTGGAGTGCCGATTGCGCGTGCAGAAGACGGTCTGGCATTGAGTTCACGCAATGGTTATCTGACTGAAGATCAACGTAAAATTGCACCAACTATTTACCAATCGCTGAAACAGGCTGAAAAAGAGTTGCAAGCAGGTCATTCATTATCTGATGTGTTACAAAGTATCAAAGCGCAATTGACAGCTGCGGGCTTTGTTGTGGACTATGTCGAAGCACGTCAGCCAAACTTGCAGCCAATTGAGATATTTAATCAGGACATCGTATTGTTTGTGGCGGCAAAATTAGGCTCAACACGTCTCATTGATAATTTGCAGGTTCAATTTAAGGCATAATACTCATAAAAGGACAGCCATGCCATGAAGCGTATTCTTATCGTCACAGGACAATCTGGATCGGGTAAATCCTCAGCATTGCAGGTTTTAGAAGATCTGGGTTATTACTGTATTGATAACCTACCTTTGGCATTGCTGCCAGAAATTGTGTCTAAACTAGATCATGAAAATAATTTGGAGCAGTTGGCACTTGGTGTAGATGTTCGAAGTACACGGGCAGACTTGCAGGAGTTTGATCAGGTGTTTGAACAATTACAACGACATGGTTCTGTCGATGTGATTTATTTAACCACACAGGATCAAGAGTTAATTGCACGCTTTAGTTCCTCGCGTCGTCCGCACCCGTTGGCGAGTCGTTTTAAAAGCCTGAATGAATGTATTCAGGAAGAAAAACAGCTCTTGATGCCGATTCAATTTCGCTCAACGGTACATATCGATACCACGGATAAAAGTGTGCATGATCTTAAGCATACTTTACTTTCGAAACTGGGGCAGTCAGACAAATTAATTCTGATTTTACAGTCGTTCGGTTATAAACATGGTATTCCCTTAGATGCGGACTATGTGTTTGATGTACGGCATTTGCCTAATCCGCACTGGGATTTGGAGTTACGTAAATTTTCAGGATTAGACCAACCTGTTCAGGAATTTTTGGAAGCCAGTGAACAAACCAATGATATGTTTAATGATGTTTATCATTTTTTAGATAAATGGTTGCCTGTTTTTGCAGAAGGGCATCGACATTACATGACCATTTCGATTGGTTGTACAGGCGGTCAACATCGCTCAGTCTATATTGTAGATAGACTAAAAAAGGCACTTGAGGCAAAATGGTCTATTCAGGTTTTACATAGAGAAATGAAGCACTGGTCATGATTGATACCACTGTTGATGTAATTAATAAACTTGGCCTACATGCACGTGCGTCGGGGAAATTGATCGAAGTGACAACGAAATTTCGATCTTCTATTCAGATTGGTAAAGGCGAAAAGCTCGTCGATGCTAAAAATATTATGTCCTTGCTGATGCTTGGTGCTGGTAAGGGCACGACTTTGCGTTTGGTGATTGACGGCGCTGATGCTGAAAAAGCAGAAGACGAAATCAAGGCATTATTCGCAGCAAAATTTTATGAGGCAGATTAACCGTGGCACGTCGTCCCAATAAGCGTTACAGTGAAGAAGATTTTGATTCTTTAGAAGGGCGTGCAAGTAAAACTGAACAGAAGAAAGCTGTGCAGCGTATGGCAGCATTAGGTGAACAGTTGGCAGAGCTTTCTGCGAAACAAATCCAGAAGTTGCCTGTAGATGAACGTTTAATTGATGCTTTGCTCGATGCGCAAACGATTACTTCATTTGAAGCACGTCGTCGTCAATTCCAGCGTGTGGGTAAGTTGCTACGCAATGAAGATGAAACGGTCATTCTGTCCTATTTGACCCCACAACAAGGACTCAAAAAACAGGCACAATTACAGCGCTGGGTCGATCGTATGATTGAACAAGGTGACCCTGCGATTAATGAATTTAGTAAACTGCATAATGCGTCTGAACGTCATACCTTGCGTCAGCATGTATTACGTATTCAACGTGACATCACTCAAGCGCTAAGCGAAGAAGAACTCGCAGCCTCCAAGTTAAAGCTTTTTAACTACGTACAGCAAGTAGCATTATTATCGGATAATTGATTTTACTGACAGTTTCAAACGATGAATTTATAGTAAATGCCAGTCAGATCAAGTGTTGACTGGCATTTTTATTGACGTTAATTAAACTCACCTGTGGCACGTTGTTTGGCCCAGTCACGTAAAATAAATTTCTGTAATTTACCTGTTGAGGTTTTTGGAATCTCGGTAATCACAATATCTTTAGGGACTTTAAAACGCGCCAATTGTTGCTGACAATGTGCAATTAATTCATCGGTACTGACACTGATGCCTTGTTTTAATTCAATAAAAGCGCAAGGCACTTCCTGCCAGCGTGGGTCAGGTTTGGCAACGACTGCGGCGGTCATGACCGCTGGATGCTGATACAACACCTCTTCCACTTCAAGCGATGAAATATTTTCACCCCCTGAGATAATTACATCTTTGGCACGGTCAGTAATTTTGGCATAACCATCGGCCTGACAAACAGCTAAGTCGCCGCTATGAAACCATCCGCCTGCAAACGCTTCTTCTGTGGCTTTCGGATTTTTCAGATAACCCTTCATCACAATATTGCCACGGAACATAATTTCCCCCAGTGTTTGTCCATCGGCAGGCACGGGGTGCATGGTTTCAGGATCAAGTACCCGCATACTGTCTTGTAATGGATAAGGCACACCCTGACGAGAATGTAACTGCGCCTGTTCCTGAATCGATAAATCATTCCAGCCTGCCTGAGAGGCACAAAGCGCAGAAGGGCCATAAGTTTCAGTGAGTCCATAAACATGGGTCACATTGATACCAATATGACGCATCCCTTCAATAATCGCAGCAGGTGGTGCTGCACCAGCGACCATGACTTCAACGCGATGATCAAAATGAACCTGTTTGTCTTTAGGGGTATTGATCAACATGGATAATACGATGGGTGCGCCACAGAAATAATCCACTTTATGTTTGGCAATCAGCTCAAATACAAGTTCTGGATCTACTTTACGCAAACAGACATTGGTGCCGCCATTGGCTGCAATCGTCCATGCGAAACACCAACCATTACAGTGAAATAGTGGCAGTGTCCATAAATAACTGGCACGAGGCGTCATACCACAGGCAATAATATTGCTTGCTGCATTGAGATAAGCTCCGCGGTGATGATAAACCACACCTTTTGGATTACCTGTGGTGCCAGAGGTGTAATTCAGACTAATCGCATCCCATTCATCATTGGGAAGTGACCATTCAAAATTGGCATCGCCTTGACTCAGCCATGTTTCATATTCAATTTGACCAATCGGGTTGGAAAGTTCAGATTCATATTCGAGATCAGCAACATCAATCACGTAAATTTGTTGTGAGATCAGCGCCAGTGCTTCCCGAGCAACATGAGCAAATTCTGGATCGACTAAAAGTACTTTACTTTCTGCATGTTCCAACATAAACGCAATGGTTTTGGCATCAAGTCGGGTATTCAAGGTATTTAGCACAGCGCCTGCCATAGGAACAGCAAAATGTGCTTCGATCATGGCAGGGATATTCGGAAGTAGGACCGAAACTGTATCGTTTTTTTGAATCCCTAACTTTTGTAGTTGATGTGCAAATTGACAACAACGTTGATAGGTTTGTTTCCATGAGAGCTGACGTGCACCATGAATAATAGCTGCCTGATCTGGATAAATATAAGCGGCGCGCTCTAGATACCGTAAGGGTGAAAGTGCTACAAAATTGGCAGCCGTTTTAGGTAGCTCATCATAAGCATTCATGGCAATAGACTCCGTGTCATTGTTTTAATGATTGTTAACTAAAAGATAGGGGTTTAATTTCATCAAATCATTTAGGCTTTAGTCTTAGAATTGGTTGCAACCTATGAGCTTTAAATGCTGGATGAAAAAAACTTGTGGTTATTTTTATCATAAACGCCTCATAAACTAATCCGAGCAATAATTTTGCGTCTATTTGTTTTTATATGATTGAGCTTGTAAATGCTCCAATTGTCCTCATTAACTAAGACATGAATGCAAAAAATTGAGAAACTTATCTTTTTTTAAGTGTAGCTGTTTTCTCAAACTCTTAACCCGTGTAAAATTCTGCCATAATTTTATATTATCCACCGTTTTTATCTTTTGAGGTCTTCCTCGATCATAATCTCGCGGTGATATGCTCCATTGTGCGGGGCATCACTCCTTAAGGATTTTCTTATGCCAATTATCACATTGCCAAATGGCGATCAAAAATCATTTGATCAAGCTGTCTCTGTTATGCAAGTCGCTCAGAGTATTGGACCAGGTCTTGCTAAAAATACCGTTGCGGGTCGTGTCAACGATCGCCTTGTAGATGCATGTGATTTAATCACCGAAGATGCAACAGTACAAATTATTACGCCGAAAGACCCAGAAGGTGTCGAGATTATTCGTCACTCTTGTGCGCATTTGGTTGGACATGCAGTCAAGCAATTGTTCCCTGACGTGCAAATGGTGATTGGGCCTGTGATTGAAGAGGGCTTTTATTACGATATCTTTAGTCCAAAGCCATTTACTTTAGAGGATATGGCAGCGATTGAAGCACGTATGAAACAATTGATCGATCAGGACTATGATGTCATTAAAAAAATGACACCGCGTGCTGAGGTGATCAAAGAATTTCAATCTCGTGGTGAAACTTATAAATTGCGTTTGATTGATGACATGCCTGAAGAAACCCAAATGGGTTTGTATTATCACCAGGAATATGTGGATATGTGCCGTGGTCCTCACGTGCCAAATACCAAGTTTCTAAAGAACTTCAAGCTGACTAAAATTTCAGGTGCTTATTGGCGCGGTGACGCTAAAAATGAGCAATTACAACGTATTTACGGCACAGCTTGGTCAGACAAAAAAGAGCTAGCGGCTTATATCAAACGTATTGAAGAAGCTGAAAAACGCGACCATCGTAAAATTGGTAAAGCGCTTGATTTGTTCCATATGCAAGAAGAAGCGCCGGGTATGGTGTTTTGGCATGCCAATGGCTGGACGATTTATCAAGTTCTTGAACAATACATGCGTAAAGTTCAGCAAGAGAATGGTTATCAGGAAATCAAAACCCCGCAAATTGTCGATTTTAGTTTATGGGAAAAATCTGGACATGCAGCAAACTATGCTGAAAACATGTTTACCACACATTCTGAAAATCGCAATTATGCTGTTAAACCGATGAACTGTCCTTGCCATGTGCAAGTCTTTAATCAGGGTTTAAAATCTTACCGTGATTTGCCGATTCGTTTAGCCGAGTTTGGCTCATGTCATCGTAATGAACCATCTGGTTCTTTACATGGCATTATGCGTGTCCGAGGTTTTACTCAGGATGACGCGCATATTTTCTGTACCAAAGAACAGATTGGAAAAGAAGTTGCAGACTTTATCCAATTAACTTTGGATGTCTATAAAGACTTTGGTTTTGAAGATGTACAAATGAAACTTTCAACTCGCCCTGAAAAACGAGTGGGTGAAGATGCACTTTGGGATCTGGCAGAAAAATCATTGGCAGATGCTTTAGATGCTGCTGGACTGGATTGGGAATTACAACCTGGTGAAGGTGCATTCTATGGTCCAAAAATTGAGTTTTCATTAAAAGACTGTTTGGGTCGTGTTTGGCAATGCGGTACCATTCAATGTGACTTTAACTTGCCAGAGCGTCTGGATGCCTCGTTTGTAACAGAAGACAATGAGCGTGATCAGCCTGTGATGTTGCACCGCGCAATACTTGGCAGTTTTGAGCGTTTTATTGGTATACTTATTGAACACTATGCGGGTTTTATGCCACCTTGGTTGTCACCTGTACAAGCTTGCGTCATGAATATTACCGATTCGCAAGCTGAAGCATGCCAACAAGTAGTGGCAAAACTCAAAGAAAATGGTCTTCGAGCGATTTCTGACTTGAGAAATGAGAAAATCGGCTTTAAGATTCGTGAGCGTACACTTGAGCGTATTCCGTACCTTTTGGTTCTTGGTGACCGTGAAGTTGAAGAAGGTACTGTTAATGTTCGTACTCGCTCAGGAAAAAATTTAGGTACTATGTCAATTGATGCATTCATTGACTTAGTGAAATCTGCCGTTGCCGAACGTGGCCGGTACATTGTGGAGTAAGAAAGATTAAACAGCCTGATCGTAACCAACAACAAGGTGCAAAAAGTAACCGTCCTGCGATTAATGACGAGATCCGTGCAAAAGAAGTACGCCTCGTAGCCGCAGATGGAGAACAAAAAGGGATCGTTTCACTTGCTGAAGCGTTGCGTGCTGCCGAAGATTCAGATCTTGACCTAGTCGAGATTGTTGCTAATGCAGAACCACCTGTTTGTAAAATCATGGATTACAACAAGCACTTGTTTGATTTGAAGCAGAAGCAAAAAGATGCGAAGAAAAAACAGCATCAAGTACAGGTCAAAGAAATCAAACTACGTCCAGCAACGGATGTAGGTGATTATCAAGTCAAGCTTCGTGCGATTTTAAAGTTCCTTGAAGAAGGGAACAAAGTTAAAATCACGTTACGTTTCCGTGGTCGTGAGATGGCACACCAACAGTTAGGTTTGGCGCAATTGCAAAAAATTGAAGCAGACGTGACCGATTTTGGTGTGGTTGAACAGGCTCCGAAAATGGAAGGTCGTCAAATGGGCATGTTACTTGGACCAAAAAAGAAAAAGTAAGCTTTTACCCATTTTAAAAAACGCAGCCTAAACGCTGCGTTTTTTTATGTTGCTGCTTTTTTTATGTTTAGATTTATAGATAATTGAAAAAATAATCAGCACACTCTCACCGTATAAAAAATCTGGAGAAAAACAAGAACTCGTCCTAGTCATTCCTATATTATTTAAGGTGAATCTATTTGATCTGTTTCCTGTAGAAAAGTGAATAAAGGGAGAAAATCCAGGGCGTAAATTTGTCGGTAAGCAGGCAAAACCATATCAGAATAAACAGCATAGACTGACTAGATAAAGATTTAGATTCTCATTTTATGATTTTCTTTAAGGTTGTTAAGCAAAGTCACTGCTAAACTAAATCACTCTTTATACTTTTATTCGATGTTAAAAAACATGTTATAAACGTATACAAAGACTTAAAGATAGAAAAATAGGATAAGAAGGTATTTCATGATAGACCTATATTATTGGGGAACCCCCAATGGACATAAGATCAGCATCGCGCTCGAAGAAATGGAGCTGGAATATCAAATTTTTCCAATTAATATTTTAGAAAATGATCAGTTTCAGCCAGACTTTCTGAAAATATCACCGAACAATAAAATCCCTGCCATTATTGATCAAGATGGCCCAAATCATGAGCCAATTTCGATTTTTGAATCGGGTGCAATTTTACAATATTTGGGTCGTAAGACTGGACTTTTTTACCCGACAGATGAGCAAGAACGCGTTGAAGTTGAGCAATGGTTAATGTGGCAAATGGGCGGTTTTGGTCCAATGCTGGGTCAAAATCATCATTTTGGTCGCTTTGCTAAAGAAAAAATTCCTTATGCCATCGAGCGTTATGTCACTGAAACTAAACGCTTATATAGCGTACTTAATACGCAGCTCATTGGACAAAAATTTGTGGCAGGTGAGTACTCGATCGCAGATATGGCAATTTTACCGTGGGTATTACGTCATGAGTGGCAATCCATTGATTTAAACGACTATCCTTATGTGAAGGATTATGTAGAACGTTTGACTGCGCGCCCAGCCGTACAGAAAGCTTTATCCATTCAAATCATCTGATTTTTTTCTGAAAGATCATTCAATCTTTGATAAAAAGTAATGGCATTTTGTCAAAGATTCTCAGATGGCTGATTTTCTTTTATTTTTGTCTGCGTTTGGTGCAGCAACATTGTTGCCATTGCAGTCAGAAGCCGTATTGTTTTCTCTGTTCGTACTTCAACAGCATCCAGTCGTGTTTTTATTATGGGTAGCGACGTTGGGTAATGTATTGGGTTCGTGTGTCAACTGGTGGTTAGGTCTGCAAATTGAACATTTGAAATATAAAAAATGGTTTCCTGTTTCAGCAAAGCAATTGGAAAAAGCACAAAAGATTTATCATCGTTATGGTTTTTATTCCTTACTGCTAAGTTGGGTACCGATCATTGGGGATCCCATTACCTTAATTGCAGGTGTCCTGAAAGAAAATTTCTGGCGTTTCGTAATAGTGGTCAGTTTTGCGAAAGCAGGACGTTATTTGTTTATTTATTTACTTTATATCGGAATGATTGATTGACCAGAAAGCGATGTTTCTGGTCAATTTAAACTTTAGAGTGCAGAACATTTATCCAGTTTAAAATGGATTTCATCTTTAAGCTTGGATTTTTTAAAGAACCAAAGTTTTTTAGGAACATCCACTTGAGTATTTGAAAGGGCTTGCATCACCTGTGCATCTAAAGCGTAAATCCCTGAGCCTTTGTTAATTTTGACTTGGGTTGCTTCACTTTGTTTATTCACTTTAAAATTAAAACGCACCAAGCGATCTTTGCCTTTAAGTTCATCACGTGGCACATTTAATCTAGGTTGCTGAACATAGCGAAAAGGAACTGATTTGGCATTTTGCTGTTTTAACCAGTTCTTTGAATCAAAATGATAAATACATTCAGCAGTTGAGTCATCGCGGTCTTTATAATCCAGATTAAAAGTTTGGTAACCTATTGTCGAAATGAGATTTCCATCTTGTTGGAACGGTTTTACTTTGGCTTGTTCTACTGCTTTTACGAGCAAATCGTCCAGCTTTTTATTACCAGTACTTTCCTGAACTTTGACTTGAGTGACTGTTCCTGTTTCATCTGCCGCGACACGTAAAATCGCAGCCCGATCCTGTCCTTGTAAATCTGCATTGTCATAATTGAGCTTTGGAAATTCACGCCATTCAAGCCGAGTTGTCAAATGTGCGGGAAGGGCAGAGCTTTTTTGTGGTGCCAATTGTGAAGAGTTTTCTTTTGCATCAGCTTGGGTGATGGATACACTTGCAAAAAGTGCAAGGCAAAAAATAGATTGTTTCATCTTGGATGGTTTGTGATTGTAAAAGCATTGTTGCGAAGTATTCCCTGTTCAGGAAATACACGCAACAAAAAAATGCAGACTTGAGGGTATCTAATGAAAAATCATATTATTTGAGTGAAAACATACCTTAAACTTAAGGATCGGTGCCTTTATTAATATCTACATGAAATAAATCTTTGGTTTTCGTCCAGCTTAATATCACCACTGCAAGCGTCATACAGCCACCAAACAGGGTTGCTGCAAGAGTTCCCATATATTTAGCAGCCAAACCTGATTCAAACGCTCCTAGCTCATTACTACTCGAAACAAACATACCATTGACCGCGGCAACGCGACCGCGCATATTTTCGGGTGGAAAAATTTGTAGAATGGTTTGACGCACCACCACAGAAATACTGTCGCAAGCGCCTGTCATAGCTAAAGCAAAGAGTGACAACCACATGTGACTTGAAAAAGCAAAAATAATGGTAAATATGCCGAAACCAGCTACAGCCAGTAGCATATTGCGCCATGCATGATGTGTTGGTGGAAATCGGGTTAAAGCAATCATGGTAAAGAGCGCACCAATAGAAGGAGCTGCTCTTAAATAACCTAAACCTTCGGGACCAACTTTTAAAATATCTTCAGCAAAAATTGGCAGTAACGCCACTACGCCACCAAATAAGACGGAAACCAGATCCAGTGAGATTGCCCAAAGCACAATCTTGGTTTTCCAGATAAAACGAAAGCCTTCTCCCAAACTTGACCACATATTTTCATGTTCAATTGCGGGAAAGCTTCTTTTCTTCAGCAACATGATTAAACAAAAACAAATGAACAGAAGGATGGAAACACTTAATAGACTGGTTCCACGACCTAAAAAAGCCAGCATAAAGCCGCCGAGCATCGGCCCTAAAATCACTCCACTTTGCCAACCTATGGTTGTCCAAGTTGCGCCATTGGTATAAAGCTCTCGTGGAATCAAAAACGGCTTAAGTGATGTCGCAGATGGGCTATAAAAGCCTCGAATCACACCAAAACAGAAAATAACCGCATAAATCCCTAATGCTAGGACATGGACACTGATTTGATTTAAACCATATAAGTGAAAGAGTCCCCACCGCACTAAGGGCAAAGGAAATGAAAAGAACAGACAAATTTTCATAATCAGTTGTTTATTAAATTTATCTGCTATATAGCCGCCCCAGAGTGACAGACTAATAAATGGAATCGCTTCTGCAAGACCAATCAGACCCAAAGTGAGTGGATCTTTGGTAATTTTATAAAGTGAATAGGCCACAATAATTTCCTGAATCAAAATGGCAAGTGTCAGGCAAAATTGATTGACCGTAATAATGGAAAAATCGCGGTATCGGAGTGCGGCAAAAGCATCCTGCTTGGGTTTCATAACTATCGTATTTTGAGAATCTTGCTTTAATTATAAGCACGAATTCTTAAAAGAAGGCTATAAAACTAAGTTTTTTGATGGATAAAATAGTCAAACTGAGAGCTGTGTATACGATATAATTTCAACTGAATTTGCTTTTGTTTTAAGCAAAGATGCTATATCATACTGCCTTCCTTACCTGCAGGTCGATTTGCAATGGTGCAAACGTGCCGAACAGGTGCTCAAAAGAGGTTACTATGGCTAAGTTAAAAACTCGCCGTGGTGCAGCTAAACGCTTCAAAGCGACTGCAAACGGTTTTAAGCGTAAACAAGCGTTCAAGCGCCACATCTTGACCAAAAAATCTGCTAAACGTATTCGTCAATTACGCGGCTGTGTAATGGTTCATGTTTCTGACATGAATTCAGTTCGTCGTATGTGCCCATACATCTAAGGAGATTATAAATGGCTCGTGTAAAACGTGGTGTAGTGGCTCATCGTCGTCACAAAAAAATTCTTGCTCGCGCTAAAGGTTACTATGGTGCTCGTTCACGCGTTTACCGCGTAGCGTTCCAAGCGGTAATCAAAGCTGGTCAATACGCTTACCGTGACCGTCGTCAGAAGAAACGTCAATTCCGTGCTCTATGGATTGCGCGTATCAATGCCGGTGCTCGTCTAAACGGTTTGTCTTACAGCCGTATGATCGATGGCTTGAAAAAAGCTCAAGTGATCATCGACCGTCGCGTATTAGCTGACATCGCTATGCATGATGCAGTTGCATTTGCTGCCTTAGCTGAAAAAGCGAAAGGTGCATTAGCTGCATAAGCTTAGAGATTCAAAAGAAGGCCGCTTTTTAGCGGTCTTTTTTATTGGTTGATTTATGGTTGAGGCAGATTTTTCAAAAATTATAAAAGAAAGAGAGATAAAATGCGTAAACAATACCATTTTCGTCAGGTTGGTCATGATACTTATATTTGGGATGTCCATCGACTTGTAGCGTTATCCAAAAACTTAAAGATCAAAAAAGTCTTGCTCAGCCAAATTATCGAGCTAAATGAAGCGTATTGGTTTCCTGATCAATTTCCGACGACACTGCAAATTCTTGAACATATTCAACTCATCGAGCAGGCGGATTTAACCTATCCAATTATTCTAAGCGCTGATGGTCGGATCATGGATGGTATGCATCGAGTGGCTAAGGCAAAACTACAGGGAGATTTGAAGATTCTCGCTGCACAATTTGAGAAAACGCCTGTACCTGATTTTATCAACGTTGATGAGGATGACTTAAACTATGATGAATAAGATGATGCATTGATTGTCTTGAAGATTACACAACCCCAACATCTTTGATTAGACATTTAGCCTCGAATCTTTCTACAGTAAAGAAGCTTTTACAGTCAAGAGAAGTCGAGGAGAATAAAAACATGTTAGTCAGTGTAGAAGGTTTAGAGCAAGGTACAATTGAAACGGAATTGAGTATTTTGCCAAGAAAAGGTGAAACAATTCGAGTTTTTTATGGGCCAGATGCAGAAGTTGAAGGTGAAATTGAAAATGTTCATCACATTGTTAATCAACATGATGGTGGGCACAAAGTCATTATAAAAATAAAACCCAGTTATTGAGAGATAAATCTAAAAACCTAAAGTAAATGTACTTTAGGTTTTTATTCAAAATCGTTATAGGCCAAAATAATACGCGCAAGCGCAAATAATAATGGTCAGAATAATAAGTTTGATCACTCCCGATGAACCTACTTTATGATGTTGATGATCTTTAGAGGTAGAAGGCTTTTTATTTTGCGATAGCGTCTGTGCTTGAGGATCGAGAGGGGATACGATTTCGATAGGAGTGCGCTGTGCGGACTTATAATGATTGGCGATCTTTACAATCAGTTTGGCACTCAGATCGTCCAGTTTCTGAGAAAAATTACGCAGATTAATCTGATCTTCAGGTGTAAGCATTTCACCAGATTCGCGATAAGGATGTTGACGTAACTGCTCAATAAAGTCTGACAAAGCTTCGGTACGATGCAAAAGTTCATGCGCAACATCGGCGGAATAATCTGTTGGAATAAGCGCTAGATATTGCATGTCCTGCAAAAGTGATCCATCTGGTTTTTGTACCAGTTTGGCATCGATTCCATAATAGGGTAAATCAAGATTTTGCGGTTCAACAAAATTTTGAGCGTACTTGCTGCGAAATAATTCATTTTCAATAAAGGTTTGAATTTCGTTCCAATCAGACTCTTTTAAATCGGCTTCAATTTTTTTGGATAACTTATCAGACAGATCAAAGCGCCAAAATGTTTCCTGATGCAAAGTTGACTGTTGTGAAGCTGGAATTTCAAAGTCATTGTCATTTAAGTACCATTCGGCAAGTTCTTTACCTAAGATCCATGCGGTTTTTTTATTCTTTTCATGACTCACAATAAAATGGGCAAAGGGCAGTAGCTCCACATTGGCATTTGGATTTTGTTCATCAGTGAGTAATGTGGAAAGATGTAGACTAATGCGGTAAACACCTTGCTTTTTTAATCCTTCAAGCCAGACTTGAAAATGCTGTGCCAGCAGGTGCTGTGAACTCAGATCACGAAACTGAAAATAGTGCTGATAAAAAATAGAATGCTGTAACCAACGACTAAAACTGAGTTCATGGTTGAGATATTCATTGCCATAGGTGATTAGAGTAAGTTGTTGTTTCCAGATTTGATCAAGTGCCATAGTTCAGTTTTCTCATCTGTGCTGAATGCAATCTTATACGTTTTATAATTCGTATGACTAGAGGTCACTCGCATTGAACAGCAATTTTCCTGCGTTTGATCTTCATCATTGTGTCTAAAAACTGTTAGAATGCAGAGTTTTATTTTATTTATAACTTTGTTGCTTTGAGAGTTACTATGTCACTGGAAGCCCTGACCACCGAAGCGCTTGCTGCCATTGCAGCAGCTCAAGACCTTGCTGCACTCGATCAAGTCCGAGTTCAATTTACAGGGAAAAAAAGCCAGCTTGCAGAACAATCGAAAGCATTGGGCAAAATGGATCCTGAGGAACGTAAGGTTCAAGGTGCTGCTATTCATGCTGTTCGTGAAGCGATGAATAACGCACTGACTGAGCGTCAAAATGCGTTACAACAAGCTGCATTACAACAAAAACTGGCGAGCGAAACGATTGATATTACCTTGCCAGGACGTGGTCAACACACAGGGAGTATTCATCCTGTGATTCAGGTGCAAGAACGTATTTGTCAGTTCTTTACCAAAGCAGGTTTTATGGTCGCGACTGGGCCTGAAGTGGAAGATGATTATCATAACTTTGAAGCCTTGAATATTCCAGGACATCATCCTGCACGCGCGATGCACGATACCTTTTATTTTGATGCCAATCATTTATTGCGTACGCATACCTCTGGTGTGCAGATTCGTACCATGGAAACCACACAACCACCGATTCGTATTGTGTGTCCGGGTCGTGTCTATCGTTGTGATTCGGATCAAACCCATTCTCCGATGTTTCATCAAATCGAAGGTTTGTACGTTGCAGAACATACCAGTTTTGCTGAGTTGAAAGGTTTATTGATCAACTTGCTGAATGAGTTTTTCGAAAAAGATTTAAAAGTCCGTTTCCGTCCATCTTATTTCCCATTCACAGAGCCGAGTGCTGAAGTGGATATTATGGATGAGCGCGGACGTTGGTTAGAAGTTTTAGGCTGCGGCATGGTACATCCAAATGTACTACAAGCAGCAGGAATTGATCCTGAAAAATACAAAGGCTTTGCCTTTGGTTTAGGGGTAGAACGTTTTGCGATGTTGCGTTATGGCATTAATGATTTGCGGATGTTCTATCAAAACGATGTGCGTTTCTTACGCCAATTTGCTTAAACATTTTTCAGGATTAAATAAGGTTTTATACAAATGAAAATTAGCGAAAACTGGTTACGCACTTGGGTGAATCCAGCGATTGATAGTGAAACTCTGGCTGATCAACTGACCATGCTGGGTCTGGAAGTCGATGAACTTGCACCTGTTGCCAAGCCATTTACTGGTGTGGTTGTCGGTGAAGTACTTACGGTTGAGCAGCATCCAGATGCAGATCGCCTACGTGTCACCAAGGTCAATATTGGTTCAGGCGAAGCTTTACAAATTGTGTGTGGCGCGCCCAATGTACGTGTAGGCATGAAAGCACCTGTTGCCACCATTGGCGCAGTATTGCCAGGCGATTTTAAAATTAAAAAAGGCAAACTGCGCGGGGTTGAATCTCAAGGCATGCTGTGTGGTGCTTCAGAAATTGATCTGGAAGACAAAATCGACGGTTTACTTGAGTTGCCTGATGATGCACCAGTGGGTGTCAATGTTCGTGATTACTTAAAACTTGATGACAACGTCATTGATATTAGCATCACGCCGAACCGTGGTGACTGTTTTAGTATTCGTGGAATTGCCCGTGAAATTGGTGTGATCAATCAGTTGCCTGTTACTCAGCCTGAGATTCAAGCGATTGCAGCAAACATTACTGAGCAAAAACAAGTTCAATTGACCACTGATGGCGCACCGCGCTATTTAGGCCGTGTTGTCAAAAATGTCAATGTCAAAGCAGCGACACCTGCTTGGATGGAACAAGCTTTAGCACGTTCAGGGATTCGTACCCATAGCATTTTGGTCGATATTACCAATTATGTGTTGATGGAATTGGGTCAGCCGATGCATGCCTTTGATTTGGCAAAATTGCAAGGCGATATTCAGGTCCGTCAAGCTCAGCCTCAAGAAAAATTGATGCTATTGAACGAACAGGAAGTTGAACTCAATCCTGAGATTATGGTCATAGCGGATGATGTCAAAGTATTGGCGATTGCAGGGATCATGGGCGGTCTTGAAACTAGTGTAACTGATGACACACAAGATATTTTCCTTGAAAGCGCATTCTTTGCCCCACTTGCAATCGCAGGTCGTGCACGTCGTTTTGGTTTGCATACAGATTCTTCACAACGTTATGAACGTGGTGTCGATTTTGAATTACCAATGATCGCAATGGATCGTGCTTCACAGTTGATTCAACAATATGCAGGCGGAGAGTTTGGTCCGATTACAGTAGCTGAAAAAACTGAGCGATTGCCACAACGTAACTCGATCGAACTCAATCAAGCACAGGTTGATGCCTTACTAGGTTACCAAGTATCGGCTGAGTTTATTGCAGATGCTCTAACGCGTCTAGGTTGTATAGTTACGGTTAAAGCGCAAGGGCAGTGGTCAGTTGTACCGCCATCACATCGTTACGATATGGCGATTTATCAGGACTTGATTGAAGAAGTTGCCCGTATTCATGGCTATGATAATATTCAGATTCGTTTGCCACAGATTGATGTGAAATTTAGTGCTTATCAAGATGGTTTTGAGCAAGATCAGTTACGTCAAACGATGGTCACACTGGGTTATCAAGAAGCGATTAGTTTTAGCTTTGCTGACTTAAAACTGGAAAAACAATTGAATCCAGCTGTTCATCCGCTGGCATTGGCGAATCCAATTTCAAGTGATTTGGCGGTGATGCGTAGTACTTTACTGTCGAGTTTGATTCCGTGTGTACAATACAATTTAAATCGTCAACAAAATCGGGTACGTCTGTTCGAACTTGGTCTGCGTTTTGATTATCAAAATGCTCAGTCGATTCATGATTTAAAACAAATTCCGACTTTGGCGTTAATTGCAGTGGGTTCACGTATTCCTGAACAATGGCATGCCAAAGCACAGCCTATGGATTTCTTTGATCTTAAAGGTGAAGTTGAGCAGATATTGGCAGCTGGGCGAGTGCAAGTTGATTATGTCCGTTCAGAACGCGCTTGGTTGCATCCGGGGCAATCTGCTGAGATTGTAGTAAATGGTCAATCGTTCGGATATTTGGGACGTTTACATCCATCACTTGAAAATGATCTGGATTTAGGTGTAACTTGGGTAGCAGAATTAGATCAAAGTACAGTTTTGCAATCTTATGTATCTAATTTTACAGAATTATCACGTTTTCCATCGGTTCGACGTGATATTGCGCTGTTAATCAGTGATAATATAAATGTGAATGATATTCAGCAGTTAATTAAACAAACAGGTGGAGACCTTTTGGATTCTAGTTGGTTGTTTGATGTGTACACGGGTCAAGGTGTTGAACAAGGCAAGCGCTCTCTAGCATTTGCATTGTTATGGCAACATCCTTCACGTACGCTTGAAGATGCTGAAATTAAATCTGGTATGGATCAAATTATAGAAGTGTTAGAAAACACTTATCAAGCGACATTGAGGGCCTCATGACAGCACTAACTAAAGCAGACATGGCGGATCATTTAAGTGAGCTCACGAGCTTAAATCGTCGTGAAGCAAAACAAATGGTTGAGTTGTTTTTCGACGAGATTAGCCAAGCGCTCATCGCAGGTGAGCATGTCAAACTTTCGGGTTTTGGCAACTTTGAATTACGTGATAAACGTGAGCGCCCTGGGCGTAATCCTAAAACAGGAGAAGAAATTCCGATTTCTGCACGTCGTGTTGTGACTTTTAGAGCGGGTCAAAAATTTAGACAGCGCGTGGGAAATGAGCAGGATTAAACTGTTCTATTCCAGAGCTGTGTTCATTTGATTTTTCTTTTTTTATAAAATGGCAGGTTTAATCCTGCCATTTTTTATGTCTAATTGGGTGATTTAGAAAATCCAGAAATTTACATATGACCTTTGATCACTTCATTTGCCGTTCTTATATATTTGAGTGTGTAGGCTGTTTGTTTGAAATTCGAGATAAAATTTACGCTGAACCTAATACTTTTCATTAGATGACTCTAATATTGCAAAATCGATATGAATGTACTATGCCATGATTTTATTATAAAAAATAAAATAATAATGAACTGGTAAATAGAAAGGAAAAGGAGCTTATGGTTATGAAAATTATGATCTTAAGCAATAATATGTGAATCGTGAATCGTGAATCGTGAATCGTGAATCGTGAATCGTGAATCGTGAATTTATTAATTTAATTGTGAGTTATTTCTAGATAAAAAAAGAGAGCTAAAGAGCTCTCTTTTTTGACACTAAATCTAGATACTAGATTAGTGAGCAGCTTCTGATGCAGAAGCAGCAGCGTCAGTTGCAGCGCCAGCAGCGTCAGTTGCAGCAGCAGCAGCTGTGTCAGCAGCAGCAGCAGCGTCAGATGCAGCAGCAGCAGCTTCTGGAGCAGAAACAGCAGCAGCGTCAGTTGCAGCAGCAGAAGCTTCAGATGCAGCAGCAGTAGCTTCAGATGCAGCAGCGTTAGCGTCAGCAGCAGCTTCTTCAGTTTTCTTTGCACAACCAACGAAAGCTAAAGTAGTAGCGATAGCAGCAGCAATAGCGATTTTCTTGAATAACATGGCATCACTCTCATAAATTTTGTGAGATTAAAAAAAACCGGTGTTAGCCTGTTTGTGCTTTAATTATTCCTAACGAAGCTAGGTAACAACGCATGGAGCAGTCTAACTGGTCTGGAAATATGCTATCATTGCCTATGATGAAATACTACTGCTGAACGATAAAATTAAGAGAAAAAAGCGATAAAATAGACGAATTATTAACAGAAAATAACAATCAAAAAGTCAGTTTATATTGGAGAAATAATTGTTAAGCCTCTAAAAGCTAAACGTTTTTTCTTTTTAATCTTGAAATTTATCATTTAATAACACGGGGTTTAACATTAAATACCTACAATTGTATATTTATGTAAAAAATGTCAACCAAAACAAAAGGCTGCCATATGGGCAGCCTTGATATGAAATAACAACGAAATTAATTCGCAGCTTTTCGTTTCATCTGATCGAAGAAATCATCATTGGTTTTGGTTTCTTTCATACGATCAAGTAAGAATTCCATTGCAGCAAGCTCATCCATTGGATGAAGCAGTTTGCGTAGAATCCAGACTTTACGTAGGTTATCTTCATCCATCAAACGCTCTTCACGACGCGTACCAGATTTCTTGATATTCATTGCAGGGAAGACACGTTTTTCGGCAATACGACGATCCAGTGTAATTTCCTGGTTACCTGTACCTTTGAATTCTTCGTAGATCACATCATCCATCTTACTGCCAGTTTCGATCAATGCAGTTGAAATGATGGTCAGTGAACCGCCTTCCTCAATGTTACGTGCTGCACCAAAGAAACGTTTTGGACGTTCGAGAGCATGCGCATCGACACCACCCGTTAACACTTTGCCTGATGATGGAATCACCGTGTTATAGGCGCGAGCCAGACGAGTAATCGAGTCGAGTAGAATCACGACATCTTTTTTGTGCTCAACCAGACGTTTCGCCTTCTCAATCACCATTTCGGCAACTTGAACATGACGTGCAGGAGATTCATCAAAAGTGGAAGCCACGACTTCACCGCGAACGGTACGTTCCATTTCAGTGACTTCTTCTGGACGTTCGTCAATGAGTAGAACGATCAGGAAAACCTCTGGATTATTACGAACAATCGACTGTGCGATGTTTTGTAATAACATGGTTTTACCCGCTTTAGGTGGGGCAACAATGATGGAACGCTGGCCTTTACCAATTGGCGCAATAAGATCTACAACACGCGAGGTCAAATCTTCAGTGGTACCGTTACCAAGCTCCATGACCAGTTGCTCGGTTGGGAAAAGTGGTGTTAAGTTTTCAAAAAGAATTTTATTACGAGAGTTTTCAGGAGTGTCGTAGTTAATTTGGTTGACTTTTAACAGTGCAAAATAACGTTCACCTTCTTTTGGTGGGCGAATGGTTCCTGTAATCGTGTCACCTGTGCGCAAATTAAAACGACGAATTTGCGAAGGGCTGACATAGATGTCGTCTGGACCTGCAAGGTAAGAACCCGCAGCTGAACGTAAAAAACCAAAACCATCAGAGAGGATTTCGAGAACACCATCACCAAAGATTTCTTCACCGTTCATGGCGTGGCGTTTTAAGATGGCGAAAATAATATCTTGCTTACGGTTACGAGCCATTCCTTCAAGGCCCATAAACTCAGCAATCTTAATGAGTTCGCCAATCGGTTTTTTCTTGAGTTCGGTTAAGTTCATAAGTGGTCAGATTGATAAGGAAAATAAAGTTGGAGTCAAATAAGAGAAGCAAAAGTCAGCCGCAAGTTTCAAATGCGAAATATACGCACTTGCATAGTCACAAACGCAGAAGTCTGGTTGATTGTTTCGGTATGAAATATATGAAAACAATTGCTAGTGCCGAGCGGCGATCTTATGTTTTGTGTCTTGCTTTGTAAGAAGGCAGGTGAAGTGATTTTCCTTCAGCACTTCTTGCTCAAGAAATATAAGTCAGATCAGCGCATTTGTCAATTTTTCAGCAAAAAAAATACGCTATTTGAAATAGCGTATTAGGGACTCGCATCGTTTGGCAAAAACTTAGGTGTTTTCATCCAGGAAAGCAGCAAGTTTAGAACGAGGTGCCGCACCCACTTGTTGAGCAACGACTTGACCGTCTTTGAACAAAAGTAGTGCAGGAATATTACGGATGTTGTACTTCACCGCAGTTTCTTCGCAAGAAGTCACATCTACTTTTACAATTTTTACTTTACCTTCATATTCTTGAGACAAATCTTCAAGCACAGGCGCAATGGCTTTACATGGTGCACACCATGCTGCCCAGAAGTCAACCAGTACAGGCGTTTGTGAGTCTAGAACATCTGCTTGGAAATCAGCATCAGTGGTATTTACAATATTAGCAGACATAAGCTTGCTCCAAATCTTTTAAGAAATTTTTAGAAGGATAAGAACGTATCGGCATGAAGTATTACATAGCCTTCTAAGTCAATGTAAGGGTTGTTTTACATTATTCAAGGATTCGATTAATTTGTCTAATAGATGTTGGCAATGCTGATCATCGTGACAAACAATGCTGGATCAGCATTATTTTTATATAAAAGCAGCCAACTGATTGGCAAAAATGGCTTTTCAATTGCATGTATGTGAATTACTCTAAGCGACAATTCTGTAGGGGTTAGTTTCAATGGCTGATTTTTTAATTGATGAAGAATTACTTGCTGCCATCGACATGGGATCGAACAGCTTCCATTTAGCCATTGCACGTGTAGATCATGGTGAAGTCAAAAAAGTCGCTTCAATGTCTGAAAAAGTGCAATTGGCGGCAGGCCTTGATGAAAATAAAAATTTGACCGAAGCCGCGCAACAGCGCGGTTTGGCGTGTCTGGCCCGTTTTGTCGGGCGTTTGGGGTCGGTACAGCCGAACCGTTTACGTATTGTGGCGACCAATGCTTTGCGTCAGGCCAAAAATGGTCATGAATTTATTCAAAAAGCGGCTGAAATATTACCTAAACCCATCGAAATTATTGCGGGTCGTGAAGAAGCTCGTTTAATTTATTTGGGCGTCTCGCATACCATGGCGAACGGTGGTCGCAGATTGGTGATTGATATTGGTGGTGGTTCAACAGAGCTGATTATTGGTGAAGAGTTCGAGCCGATTCAAACCGAATCTTTACAAATGGGTTGTGTTGCCTATACCAAAGCTTTTTTTCCAGAAGGTGATATTAGCCCTAAAATTTTTGATAAGGCCGTCACAGCTGCACGTAAAGAATTATCTGCAATTGCCAATACCTATAAAGCTGAAGGATGGGATACCGTAGTTGGTTCTTCAGGTACTATTAAAGCGGCCAAGCAAATTATGGTTAATTTAGGCTTGAGTGATGAGCAGGAAAATGTCACACGTGACGGTCTGGAAAAACTCAAAGATAAACTCCTCAAATTTAAGCATAGCGCCGAGATCGATTTTGAAGGTTTAAAAGACGATCGGCGAGCAGTTTTGCCAGCAGGCTTGGCGATTTTGTATGCAGTTTTTGATGTTTTAAATATCGATAAACTCGCATACTCCGATGGTGCGCTACGTGAAGGGGTCATGTACGACTTACTTGGTCGTTTTAAGCATGAAGATATTCGTGATCGAAGCGTACAGGCACTGATGGGGCGCTACAATGCCGATTTAAAACAGGCAGAGCGTGTGGTCAATACTGCACAACAATTGTTTGATGATGTCGCACAACAACTGGATTTAACCAACGAAGACAGTGATTTATTGCGCCGTGCAGCCTATTTACATGAAATTGGTCTGGCGATCAGTCACGGTGGTTATCATCGTCATGGTGCATACTTATTGCAACATTCGGACATTCCAGGCTTCTCACAAATTGACCAAAATCATCTCTCTTTGTTGGTTGCCTATCATCGCCGCAAATTGCGTAATGACGCTAAACAGGACGTTTTAAAAGGCGGCGGCATCAAATTGGTCTATCTTTGCCTACTGCTACGTTTGGCTGTTTTACTCAATCACAGCCGAAGTGATCAGATGCTTCCTGCCATTGAATTGACAGTACTAAATAGTCAACAATGGCAACTTAGTGTTTCTGGTGATGCAAAACAATGGCCGTTGCTGGTTGCCGATCTGCATGATGAGCAAGAGCAATTTAAGCATTGGGACATTGAGTTGGATATTCAGTCGGAAAAATTTATCGATTAACTCGACTTGGTTGGGCGATTGAGCATGTGCTATATGCGGTCAATACGCCCCAATTTAGGGATAATACTCGACTTATGAAAAGTAAAGCTGCTCAGTCTAAAGCGTGGAAAACAGTGCAAATCGCACGACATCCTGATCGACCACAATTTCTAGATTATGTCGGTGAAATTTTCACTGAATTTGATGCCTTGCATGGCGATCGTCTGTTTGGTGATGATGGTGCAATGGTCGGTGGTTTAGCACGCTTTGAAGGCCGCCCAGTGATGGTGGTGGGTCAGCATCGTGGTCGTAGTACCCGTGAAAAGTTAAAACATAATTTTGGGATGTCGAATCCCGAAGGTTATCGTAAATCACAACGCTTACTGGATATGGCGGAACGTTTTAATCTGCCTGTTTTTACCTTTATCGATACCATGGGAGCATATCCCGGTGTCGGTGCAGAAGAACGCGGTCAGGCTGAAGCGATTGCAACGAGCTTGGCGCAACTGTCTCACTTAAAAGTGCCTGTCATTGCGACAGTATTAGGTGAGGGTGGTTCTGGTGGAGCGTTGGGGATTGGCGTTGCTGACCGTGTGATTATGTTGTCACATAGTATTTATTCGGTGATTTCACCTGAAGGCTGTGCTTCTATTTTATGGAAAACAGCAGAAAAGGCAGAGCAGGCCAGTGATGCTTTGGCATTGACTGCTGATAAGCTGCAAAAGATCGGTATTGTCGAATATGTCGTCGATGAAGGCGAAGGCGCACATTTACATCCAGAACAGGTTATGCAAAATCTGCAAGTCGTGTTAAAACAGGCGCTAGATGAATTGCTACCGATGGATGCAGATGAACGATGCGAAGCTCGTTACCAGCGTTTAATGAAATTTGGCAGCGAAAATTTAGGTCTCACCTCTTAAATCAAGCTGAACAGTTTTCACCTGAAACCACATTTTTAATTGGATGCAGTGGCGGCATGGACTCCATGCTATTGCTGCATTTAATGTCGATTGTTTTTCCAGCGCGCGTTCGTGCGATTTATGTCGATCATCAATTACAAGCCTCCAGCCCTGACTGGGGCATCTTTGTGCAAAACTATGCACAGCAACTCAATATTCCCATTATTATTCAGAAGGTTGAAGTTGCCTCAGGCAATCTGGAAAATCAGGCACGTACCGCCCGCTATTCTGCATATCAACAATATTTAAAATTTCATGACATTTTAGTCTTGGCACATCATCAGCAGGATCAGGCAGAAACTGTTTTACTGCGATTACTGTCAGGTGCAGGTGTAAATGGTCTGTCTGCCATGCAAGAGTTGGAAAATCGGGAAAATTTTCAATTGTGGCGACCTTTTTTATCGTTATCGCGTGAACAAATTGAGTCATGGTTGGTGCAATTAAATCTGCCATTTGTACAAGATCAGACTAATTTTGACACACAGTATGATCGGGCATGGTGTCGTCAAGACGTCTGGCCATTATTGCAACAACGTTATCCCAAAATGCAGCAAGCCTTGAGTCGCACCAGTATTTTAATGCAGGATGCTAATAGCATTTTACAGGAGGTATTACTTCAAGATACGCAGTACTGTGGTGATACCCATCAAATCGATCTAGAAAAATTACAACAACTGAGTTTGCCTCGGCAGCGTCAGCTTTTATCGGCGTGGATGAAAGGAGAGGCAGATTATCGACCACCTTTTGAGATGGTGGCGCGTTTACAACAAGAAGTGATCAATGCCAAAGTAGATGCCCAGTCGGCTTTGCATTGGCATGGACACTATTATGTCCGGTATCAAAAACAACTTTATCGAATTGCTAAAGCCTTATATTTAGCGTCAAAAAATTGTTCTCATGTAACGGGTGCGATTTGTTTAGATCTTGATCAAAGCATTTCTTTAATTTCAGGGAAATTTAAAATCGTTTCTGCTGAAATAGGACTTTCTGCTGATTTATTAAAGCAAAACTTAACGATACACTCACGTCAGGGCGGTGAAAAAATCCATTTATATGGGCGTGTTGGGCATTGGCCATTAAAAAAAGCCATACAAGAGGCACAAATTTTGCCGTGGTTACGTCATACAATTCAAATATTAGCCATAGATAATGTTATGCTAGGGGTTTTTACCCCAAAAGGGTTTTGGCTAGCACAATCGAAATATTGTGAAAATGACGGTTGGTTGCCACATTTAAGTTCTGAGATAGATAATTTGCGAGTTGAGCATAATTCATGAATGCGACATTAAATTCAAATATCACATTTATTGGTGGTGGTAATATGGCGCAAGCCCTGATTGGTGGCTTGCTGGCACGTGGATTACCAACAACTCGGATTATGGTGTCTGATCCTGTCGAAGCGATTCGTCAGTTATTGCATGAAAAAGAAATTCAGGCAGTGGATGATAATGTAAAAGCTATTAAGAATGCCGATGTGGTCGTTTTAGCGGTGAAACCACAAGTTTTAGGTACGGTTTTAAAGCCTTTACACGGTCTATTTGAAGGCAAGTTAATTGTTTCGATTATTGCTGGAGCAGAAATAGAGACGATTGCTGCATTGACTGGAACGGATCGCGTTGTACGTGTCATGCCGAATACACCTGCTTTAGTTCAGACTGGTGCCCATGGTTTATATGCCAATGAAAATGTAACAACGAAAGACCGTGATTTAGCCAGTCAGATTTTAGCTGCAACGGGTTTAACCATTTGGGTAAATTCAGAAGCACAAATTGATGCTGTAACAGCGGTTTCAGGCTCAGGCCCAGCGTACTTTTTCTATTTAATGGAAAGTATGATTCGCGCTGGAAAAAATATGGGACTGGATGAAAAAGTCGCGACTGCGCTCACTTTGCAAACTGCTTTGGGTGCAGCGCAGATGGCGATTACCAGTTCCAATACCCCAGCGGAATTGCGTAAAAATGTGACCTCTCCCAATGGTACGACGCAAGCAGCACTTGAAGTCTTTGATCGCGCCCAGATTTCACAAAATATCCAGACAGCACTTGCTGCTGCGCAAAAACGTAGTCAAGAATTAGCACATGAGCTAAGTGACAGTACCAAGACCCATTAAGTAGGAAAGTAACAGTATGGCGAGTTCTGCGCTTATTTTTGGTATTTTAATTAATGTAGCCATTTTATTGGTGTTCTTCCGCTTTTTAATGCAGTTGACAGGGGTAAGTCCTTATAACCCTGTAGTTTTATCAACGGTCAAAGCGACTAAAATTGTGGATATTTTTAGCCGTATTTTTCCGACAGTGGCAAAAGGTCGTGTCAATCTAGCGGCATTGGCACTTTTAATCGTGCTTTATTTACTCAAAATTTTTGGGTTGATGTATCTATCAGGTGCGATGCCAAATAGCCCGATCCATTTGTTGATTTTAACTTTTGTGACCATGATTCAGGATTTGATCCGTTTCTGCCGTTATTTGATTTTTGCTACGATTATTTTGAGCTGGGTGGTGATGTTTACTCAATCACGTTCTCCGTATATTGAAGTGATTCAGGAATTGGCTGAACCTTTACTTGCACCATTTCGTCGTTTATTGCCGAATATGGGGATGATTGATCTTTCTCCAATTATTGCATTTTTAGCTTTATATATTGCTGAAATCTTAATGAATGAAGTCGCAAAAATTTTACTGACTGGATTGTAAAATTGATGTGGTTTTTTAATACGTAAAACTCTTAGATAAAACAAAGGCCGAATCAATCGGCCTTTGTTTTATCTGGATTTTTTCTAAAGATTAATGTGCTTCTTCCCAGTTCAATCCTTTACCGACTTCAACCACTAAAGGCACTGAAATTTCAACCACCGATTGCATGGTTTCAGCCAGCTTTGGAGCCAGTTCATCTGCCAAATCGGCATCGACTTCAAAGACCAATTCATCGTGGACTTGAAGTAACAATACGGCCTGATCCTTTGGCAGCATTTTATCCACTTCAATCATCGCAAGTTTAATGATATCCGCCGCGCTGCCTTGCAATGGCGCATTAATCGCGGCACGTTCTGCACCTTTACGCACCATCATATTTCGGGCATCAATGTCTGGCGTATATAAACGACGACCTAAAATGGTCTCTACAAAGCCTTGTTCTAAAGCCACCTGACGGGTACGTTGCATGTATTCATAAATACCCGGATAGCGATGAAAGTATTGTTTAATGTAATTTTGTGATTCTTCACGGGTAAAGCCCAATTGACGAATCAAACCAAATTCGGACATTCCATAAAGTAAGCCAAAGTTAACAGCTTTGGCTTGACGGCGCTGATCATGGGTGACTTCTTCTAGCGGAATATTCAATACTTCGGCTGCGGTACGGCGGTGTACATCCTGACCGTGTTTAAACGCATCGAGCAAGGCTTCATCTTGAGAAAAATGTGCCATTAAACGTAATTCGATTTGTGAATAATCGGCAGCCAATAATACGCGACCTTCAGGAGCGATAAAGGCTTTGCGAATTTGACGACCAATTTCTCCACGAATCGGAATATTTTGTAGGTTCGGATCTGAAGAAGATAAACGACCAGTGGCAGTCAATGCCTGATGATAACTGGTGTGCACTCGATGCGTTTTATTGTGTGATTGCTCGACCAAACGATCGGTATAGGTGTTTTTCAACTTCGATAAAGTACGATGTTCTAAAATTACTTCTGCAATCGGATGCTCGACTTTTTCCAGAATACTTTCACCTGTACTGTGCTGACCTGTTGCGGTTTTTTTGCCGCCTTTTAGCCCCATTTTATCAAATAAAATTTCCCCCACTTGTTTAGGGGAGCTGACGTTAAAGGTTTCGCCTGCCAATTCAATCGCCTGATTTTCCAAACCTTGAATAGTTTCAGTAAATTCGAGGCTGAGTTGATCCAAAAATGCATGATCAAGTTTAATGCCAGCTTCTTCCATACCCGTGAGGATAGATGCGACAGGCATTTCGATGTGATACAGAATATTTTCAAGCTCAGGTGAAGCTTTTAGTTTTTTTGCCAACACTTCATATAAGCGATAGGTGACATGTGCATCTTCGGCAGCATAATGTGCAGCCACTTCAATTTCGATTTGATTAAAAGTTTTTTGTTTTGCGCCTTTTCCTGCGATTTGTTCAAAAGTTGTGGTCAAATGACTTAGGTAGACTCGTGCTACATCATCCATCCCGTGACGGGTGGCAACTGAGTTCAATACATAAGAGGCCAGCATGGTATCAAAATACCAACCTTTGAGATCAATGCCATGATTAGCAAAAATATGTGCATCGTATTTAAGGTGATGTCCAATTTTCTGGACTGAATCATCTTCCAGAATGGGCTTCATTTGTGCCAATATTTGCTCACGATCAAGTTGCTCTGGTGCACCTTCGTAGTCATGTGTGAGTGGTACGTAATAGGCATCATGAGCATCAAAAGCGATAGAAAAACCGACCATTTCGGCAACACGATAGTCCAGACTGGTGGTTTCTGTATCAATGGCAAAACGTTTCTCAGTCTGTAAACGCTTGAATAAATTGTCCCATGCATCTTGGGTGAGAATCGTATGGTAATTGGCAACACCGAGCTGATCATCATCACTGGTCATGCTAGATTGATCTTCTGTTTCAATAGGTTGCGCACTTTCAGCTTTAGCGATTTCTTTGTTGGCTTCTTTATAGCTGTTGCTGACAGGATTATTAGGATGATCTAAAGATTGCAACTGATTTCTAAATTCGAGTTCGGTATAAAGATGACGTAAGCTATCGACATGTGGCTCGCGTAATTTTAAATCATCCCATGTTAGACCTAAGTCCAGATCGCAGACGATACTCGCAAGTTGATGATCAATGGCAATACCATCGACATTGTCTTTAATGCTCTGACCGACTTTGCCTTTGATTTGATCGACGTTTTCTAAAATGCCCCCGATCGAGCCATATTCCGTTAAAAGCTTAGCTGCGGTTTTAGCACCAATGCCGGGAACCCCCATAATGCCATCTGAGGCATCACCCATCAGCGTTAGGTAATCAATGATCTGGTTCGGCCATACGCCAAACTTATCAAAAACGCCTTGAATATCCATGGGTTTATCTTTGAAACTATCTTCAAGCGTGACTTTTTCGTTGACCAGTTGCGCCATGTCTTTATCACCAGTCGAAATTAAGACTTGATGACCTTCTTTTTCTGCATGTTTCGCCAACGTCCCAATAATATCATCGGCTTCTGCACCCGGCAGCATGTATAAAGGAATGCCTAATGCTTTAATTAAAGCATGTAAATACGGAATTTGCTGTGCCAATTCATCGGGCATGCTTGGGCGGTCGCCCTTATAAATAGGCGAAAGTTCATGACGAAATGTGGGTTCTGGGGTATCAAAAATTACCGCCATATGCGTGGGCTGAGTGCGGCGCATCAGTTTTTGAATGGCAGAAATCGCACCACGTATTGCATTGGTTTGTAATCCTGTTGAGGTCGTCAACGGTGGGAGTGCATGAAATGCACGAAATAAAAAATAAGACCCATCAACCAAAACAAATGGTGGCATTGAATACTTCCTTACGAACGATTGGGTCTTATTCTACGTGAAAATGAAGCAAAATGTAGAACTTCGCCTTTAGGGACGGTGGCTAAATATACGCAGATGTTTTGATGAGGTAAGATAGCTTTAAAATAACTGAGTTTGTTTTTTTAATATGGATAAAAATGATAAGTACTACCCCACGATAATCATTATTCTTGCTGTCGCTTTATTAGGTGCACTTGCTTTTGAGATCAAACATGCAGTGGCCGTTGTTACTGTACTTTTGATCTTTTTTATCGTACAACAATTCACAGCTTTTGAGCGCCGCATTCAACAGCTTGAACAGCAATATCAAGTGACTGCATCTGTTGATCATTTATATTTACCGCAATGGGCTCTATATCTTGGAACTTTAATTGGTCTTGCAGGTTACTATTTGCACAGTGGTTCGGCTATTTTAGTTGGAAGTGGATTGGTGTTGTTTAGTCTGATTCAGATGTTAAGTTCGATGAATGAGCGCCTAAAAAATCTTGAAAACCATAAAAAGATTCAACAAACATTACTGAGTTTTGATGTTGAACCAATTGAATTGAATCATTTGGAGCAATCGGAAACTCCTGTGTGGTTTCAATCTCAAGGTGATACACCGATATTGTCAAGCCTAGAGAATGATCCGACTCATGATGCTCTTGCTGTAGATCCACCATCTCAAAAACGGGCATGGTGGCAACCAGCACTGGATTGGCTGATGCATGGTAATCCAATTTTGCGAGTTGCGATTGCGATTTTAATGATTGGGGTGGTGCTGTTATTGCGTTTTGCCAGTGAACATTGGCAACTCAGTTTGAGTATAAAGTTATTGGGAATCGCTATTACAGGCGGTGCATTGACTATATTTGGCTATTATTTGAGAAAAAAGAACGCATTATTTGCAGTTGCTTTGCAAGGTGCAGGTCTGGCAATTATTTTCCTGACTTTAATTTTTGCGCATCATTATGCGGTGATTGCAAATTTAAGCATCGCAAGTGTTGGTTTTGCTGTTTTGCTGCTTATTACGGTCGCTTTAAGCTTAAAACAAAATGCGGTTTATCTATCGATGCTTGCATTAAGTATGGCTTATCTTGCACCTTTATTGATCCCACAATCGCATCCAGATAGTGTCTTTTTGTTGAGTTACTATTTGATGATTAATCTGGCTGTGGCCGCGATGAATTTTATCAAGCCATGGAAAATACTCAATCAAATTGCTTTTTTCGCGTCAGGATTACTTGCGGGCAGCGTCATTGTTATCTATGCAAATCCAGCACAATATCATACGCTTGATCTTATTTTGTGGCTGCATATCGCCTTGTTTATCTGGCTGAGTGTACGTTATAGCCAACTGATTCAGAAAGAATATCGCTCTTTAAAAGATCAGTCTTTAAATGATTCTTTCTTGAACCATCAATCCAATATTCAACTTCCACCATTGGTCGATGTTGGTTTGATTTTTAGTGTGCCGATTTTGGGATTTTCCTTACATGCTTTTTTAGTGCAACAGTCAAGTCTAGCACTGACTCTGGGGGCAGCACTTCTGGGAGGAACTTATGCTGCTTTGGGCTGGTGGATTAAACAAAAACAATCTGAATTATCAATTTTAGCCAAAAGTTTTTTTATTTTAGCGGTGGCATTTATTGCGCTGATTTTCCCGTTATATCAAGGGGCGCACTGGACAGCAATTGGTTGGGTGGTGCAAGGGACAGCTTTAATTGTTTGGGGTGTTTCTGAGCGTTATCGATTGAGTCGTTATCTGGGGATATTTTTAGTCGTACTCAGTTCCGTTGTCCTATTTTATCAAGTCTGGTCAGATGACCATTTTCCTGTGTTAAGCACCAGTATCTATGCCATGTCACAATTCATTTCGGCATATTTTTTATTTCGAGATCCATCCTCTCGACAGGATTCATCAGTCATTGCCAGTTTATTTTTGAGTCTGGCTTTATATTCAGGCGCAGTGGCAGGTGTCGAGTATTTTACATGGCACGGGCAGGGCTTAAGCCCTTATTTGGCGGTTGCCGCAGTTTTATATTTTGGCTTTACTGGAGTGGTGTATTTACGCGCACGTTTGGATTGGCAGCTTCCACAGTTGACGATCTTGAATATTTTTATCGGCTTGTGTTTCGTAGAGCTGATTCAACAGGGAATATTCACACATTTTGATTGGATTGCTTCGTTACAGCAAATGTGCTTTTTCATTGCAGCAACCACTTTGGCATTGCTCTTGATTAGCATTCAAAAAAACCAGCAAATTGATTCGAAGTTTAATGCTTGGTGGGCAGCTTTACTCTGGCTGAGTTTGGCAATAATAGGCCCAGCACTTTGGCCAGATGCTGCATTGCTTTCTTTCGCTGTCATCCCTGTCTTATATAGTATTTGGCTGTTTAAGCGAAAAAATGACCTTATGCTAGATCAGTTTTCAGTTTGGGCGCTGACTTGGTTTTGGTTGTTAATGATTAGTTTGAGTGATCAGGTTTTTGTCGCTTATTATTTACCGATCTTCAATCCTGTAGATTTACTGTGCTTAAGTTTGTTATCTGGATTATTGTGGATGGTTTATCATCATAATTTTACTGCTTCATTTAAAACATCAGAATGGTTTTCTAAAGTAGTCAGCATTCTGATTGCCTTAGTGGTGTTTAGCAGTATTGTCGTTCGGGCCTTACATATTTATTTGGCGACACCTCTTTGGGGTTGGACAATTTGGTTGAATGGTACGGTACAACTTAGCTTAACTTTACTTTGGGTAATTTTGGCTTTCGTGTTAATGACTTTTTCAAGTCAGCGTCAAATCCGTCAGCTTTGGTTTGTTGGGGCAGCATTACTTGCTATTGTGGTGATTAAGCTAGTGGTACTTGATTTGTCGCAGAGTGGAACCTTAACTCGTGTGGTTTCATTTATTGGTGCTGGAACTATCATGTTGGTCATTGCTTATCTGGCGCCATTGCCACCAGCACAATCAAATAAGGAAAGCATTGAGCATTAAATTTAAAACCTTATGGATAAACTATTTTAAAGGGTGGCCGTGCCACCCTTGTCAATTTGCCTAAAGTTTTGGTTCTCGTTTAAGTTCCTGTGTATTGGCATAGGAGTCAATGTCATCTTCCGTTAAAGGCGTTGTTGGTGGACGATCAACAAAGCCCATCTTCGGTACAGGAATCTCAATTTGATTTTCCAAAAAGCCATTACGAATACGTTCTTGTAACTCATCACGAGTTTTTAAATACAACTCTTGACGGCACCAGACTGAAAATAACAGCTCAATTGAAGATTCACGAAAGGCGGTGACAGTCACCTCAGGTTTGGGGTCATCTAATGCCAAAGGATATCTGGATGCAACCTCAAGAAGAACCTTACGCACTTTCATGATGTCTTCCTGAAAGTTGATGGCGAGGGTAATCGGAATGCGTCGTATTGGATACTTGGACATATTCATGACTGGAGCTCGAATCAATTGTTCATTGGGTAAACGTACATAGACATTATCTAATGTCAGTAATTTGACCGAAAGCAAATCGATCGAAATCACTTGCCCTTCAATGGTATGACCACGAATTAAGGTAATTTGAATAGTATCCCCGACCTCAAATGATCCTTCACCAATCAGGAACAAACCACTAATCAAGTTACTGGCTGAGGTTTGTGAAGCAAAACCCAAAGCGACAGTTAAAATTCCTGCTGCACCTAAAAATACGCTAAGTTTAAAGCCTGCTTCTTTCAGGCTAGCCATCACAAAAATAATAAAAATAAAGTAGAAGATCCCGCGTCGCCAAACCATTCGTTGGTGTGCATTGAAGCGCATGCCTACGGTTCGGATAAACGTATTTGAAACCAAGCGGGCAAAAATAAAGCCAATTAAACATAGAACAACAGCGACCAGAATTTCACTCAGTCGATCCAGATTAATATTGGTAAAAATCCCTTTGAGGCTGACAGCGACATCTTTGGGGATATTGGAATCTGCCATAATGCCTCCTTAGAAAAATGAATCAAACATGTTAAACAAGGCACCGCCCGGTGAACGTGGTGGATGTACATAAGTGACTTCACCTGCCAATGGGGGCGTACGATTTTCCAGACGAATACGCGGTGGACGATCTGAACCTTCGTGTATGACTTTAATTTGAGATGTCCATAAGCGATTAGTGCTTTCACTATAAAATAAAGGCAAGGCAGACACAGGCACATTCATACGATCAAAGCGTAATTGTTGGCTACTGGTGTTGTGAAATTCAACTGGAGTAACAGCTCGAAATGCACGTGGTTTAAGTAGATTTAAATCGGTGCGACCATCAACTGCTGTGGCATAACACATTTCCCCAGTACGATGATCAGGGCCAAACCAAGTATCTTTGGGGCGAATCACAGGAAGATCAAAAATGGGTTCTCGCTGATTTTCAACAAAGCCTGCAATCCATAATGGCGTACTAATATAAAGTGTGCCACGTTCACCTGCTGGAATATAAATTGGATCGACTGGTTTGATAACCACTGAACGATCTGCCAAACGTGGCATCAGTTGAAATTCATTATGGGTATTACGAAACATATAGCGTTCAATTTTTGCCCCTTGTGGAAAGGCAAAATGTGGGTCTGCAATTCTCTGCCATTGTTGTTCATAGTCATGTTGGTATTGCGGACGATAATACTCCAGTCGCCATTCATTAATTCCGCGTGTCAAACGAAAGAGCAATGACCCAAACTGCCATGCTTTAGATTCGCTGAGTTCAAATTTCTGTTCACCCCACCACTTTAAATTGGTTTGCTCGGGTTCGAGATGATCGTATTGCTGTTGTTCCAAGTTAAAAAATTCCTCTGGTGAGTTTGTAAAAACAGACTTCACGCTGTAGTACGCTTAGAGTACACTCAAAACTCTATTTTTGATCATTATAAATTTGTGATGCAAATACTTAAACAAATACAAATTCCATATAGTTTTGCGAAACGTCATGGCGTTTTGTTGCGTTATGAAGGGGATCAAGTCTTTATTGTACGCCGTCAAAATACAGAGTGGATTGCATTGCAGGAAGCAAGACGGATCGTAGGGAAACCAGCTCAACATCAAATTTGCGATGATCAGAGTTTTAATGCATTACTGAGTTCGAGTTATGCAGGCGATACAGGAGAATCGCAACAAGTTGCCGCGGGGCTTGAAGACCACCCAGATTTATTAAGTTTGGCAGATCAGGTGCCAGAAGCCGAAGATTTGATGGATCAGGAAGATGATGCGCCGATTGTCAGGCTGATTAATGCACTTTTGTCTGAAGCCATTCGGGTCAATGCGTCAGATATTCATATCGAATCTTTTGAAAAAAAACTTTCAGTGCGTCTGCGCGTCGATGGTCAACTACGTGAAATTGTACAGCCGCGCCGTGAACTTGCGCCTTTATTAGTTTCACGTATCAAAGTTATGGCAAAACTGGATATTGCCGAGAAACGTATTCCTCAGGATGGTCGTATTTCGTTGCGTTTAGCAGGGCGTGAGGTCGATGTACGTGTCTCTACCTTGCCTTCTTCGCATGGCGAACGTGTGGTGATGCGTTTACTGGATAAACAGGCAGGACGTTTAAACATGACCCATTTGGGACTCATGTCCAACGATTACGAACGCTTGACGCATTTGGTCCATCGTCCGCATGGCATCATTTTAGTCACAGGGCCGACAGGTTCAGGTAAGACTACAACTTTATACGCGGCGCTTTCTGATTTAAATGACAATACTCGCAATATCCTGACGGCTGAAGATCCGATTGAATATCAGTTAGAGGGAATTGGGCAAACTCAGGTCAATACCAAAGTCGATATGACCTTTGCCCGGGCTTTAAAAGCCATGTTGCGTCAAGATCCCGATGTCGTGATGGTCGGAGAAATCCGAGACCTTGAAACGGCTGAAATTGCGGTACAAGCCTCATTGACAGGTCATTTGGTTTTATCTACGTTGCATACCAATACTGCAATTGGTGCCGTCACTCGTCTAAAAGATATGGGAATTGAACCTTTTCTTCTATCAAGTTCATTAATTGGGGTGATCGCACAGCGTCTAGTCCGAACTTTATGTTCACATTGCGCGACTTGGCGCGAAGCAGACGATTTTGAGCGTCAATTATTTCAGCATATTAGTGCTGAACAAAACTTAAAACTACCAGAGCCTCAAGGTTGTGAGCATTGTTCACATTTAGGTTTTACTGGGCGAACTGCCATTTATGAAATTGTCCCTGTAGATGACCAAATGCGTCGTTTCATTCATGGTAATGCTGCTGAATTTGAACTAGAGCGCTACGCGCGCCAATATTCAGGTTCAATTCGTGATGATGGTTTAAGAAAAGTGTTGGCGGGGAAAACCACATTGGAAGAAGTACTGCGTGTGACCAATCAAGCTGAAGAATAGCGAACAAAAATTTAAAAAGCACAAAGCACCGATTAAGGTGCTTTGTGCTATGCATGAGAGGGAGTATGCATTGGGGGTGATATTGAAAGCCTATTCTTTAGCTAATTGTCTAGCAGTCAATTTTATGATGGCTTATCTCATCAAAAAACTATCATGAAAACTAGCCTTTAAAACGAAAGTGCTAATGGCTTCAATATCAAAATCTATTTAACGATTTATTTCCTTTAACTCAGTACATTCACCTTTAGAAGCATTGTTTATCCTGACAAATGTATCGATGCGACTTTTTCATCATGGTTTAAACTCTCTTTATTTTTCTCCCATAGGCAGAAATAAAGGGAACTTATGAAAATAAGTCTATTATTTGGGTATGGATAAACCTGCTTTGATGAATAAATATCCCTTAATATAAATTGTGTGATATTAATTTGTGCTTAAATATATAGTATGCGATTTAAATAATTTAGCAAGAAGATATTCAAAAATATTTTAAATTTTATTTGTTATGCATAAAAAGGTTATTGCGTAAAATTTGTAACTGATCTTTGAGTGCTAACAGCTGATCTAAATCACAGGATGTCGTGCTAATGACTTTTTCAGGAACTTCGAGTGCTTTTTTTTGCAGATTAATCCCTGAATCAGTCAAGGTAATAATCACTTGTCGTTCATCCTGAGACGAGCGTTGACGTTGAATCAGTTGATGTGATTCCAGTTTTTTTAAAAGCGGAGTTAAAGTGGAGGATTCTAAAAATAAACGTGCGCCTATTTCAGAAACGGTCACCTGATCTTTTTCCCACAATACGAGCATCACCAGATATTGAGGATAAGTTAGCCCTAAGGATGCTAGAACTTTTCGATAAATCTGATGAAATGCAAGATTCGTAGAATAAATCATAAAGCACAACTGATTATCTAGTTGTAAACCCGATGAATCTTGTTGCATAAAAATTCTTCAATACAAAAAAGATGCGATATTGGATTATAGCTTTAAATAAATGATTTCAGTAATAAAAAAATATGATGTATCAAAAAGAAATTAAACGTCGATGCTGCATCAGTGGCATTGATGCTCGAATTTGATCCTGTTCTTTGGCATCGAATTCAATTGTGATGAGTCCTGCGCCTTCATCTTGGATCATCTGCAAAAGCTGTCCACGACTATTGGTTGCTGCTGTATGCCCCCAAGTTTGGCGCTTTTCACCATGCCAGCCTTGTTGCGCTGCACCCAATACATCACATTGAGTATCCATTGCACGAGCTTGTAATAAAAGCTGCCAATGCATTTGACCTGTCGTATAAGTAAAAGCCGCTGGAGCAGTTAAAATGCGTGCACCTTGCGCTCGAAGAGTTAATGCCAGTTCTGGAAAACGAAGATCATAACAGACCATCATCCCGATATTGCCAAACGGTGTTTTGGCGACCACAGGCTGATCACCGGGTTCAAAAAACTTGGATTCCTGATACCCTCCGACAGCATCACCCACTTGCACATCAAACAAATGAATTTTGTCATAACGTGCCTGTGTCCCTTCAGGACTGATACATAAGCTGACTGTACGTACACGTCCATCTTGAATGATCGATCCATCAGGACGAAATGGGCAGGGCAATGTCCCTGCAATAATCCAAATATGATATTGATGCGCCAGTCGTTCTAAACGCTGCTGGATATGTTCAAATTGTGCTGCTGTTTCACGCTGTTTCCCCGCAGCAAAGCACACAAAATTTTCAGGAAATACAATTAGCTCTGCATGTTGCGCTTTACTCTGTTGAATCAAAGACTCGATCATACGAAAATTATCGTCGATCTCATTTTGAGAATTCATTTGTGCAACAGAGAGTAAAGTCATATGCCAATTTTATCCTGAAAATATCTGGAGGCTAAGCGTTTTGCTTGGCAGATACTTGATCTATTGTATCTTGTTCTTTTTGTAGTTGTTTGACTAAAGGCTCAAACATATTTTGGTTGTTTTCGTTTAGTTGCATCAGGGTTTTATGTGCATCAAGTACTGTTTTAAGCATGGTGTTATGTGTAATTTCTTCTTCACATAATTCACGCGTACAGACTTGTGGTTCTTTACAATAATTCAGGATGACAAAAACCTGCCCTAGCCCCATGCTATTGGCCAGAGTCGTAATATCAGGATTAGTTGATAACATGACTGCCTGAATATGATGGACCTGCTTCAGTTTTAGACCTAGCTTTGCCAATATTCCAAGAACCGTACTATCAATAAAAGTTGTTTCAGTTAAATCGACAATTGCACCAACCACATTTTGCTGTTGTTCAATTCGATTTAGAAGTTTGTCTAGACTTATGCAAGACTGGGCGCGTACTTCACCAATAAGTTTGAAAATATGCGTTCCATTCAAGCTTGCATATTCAACATGACCTGTTGACATATAAATGCCATTTTCAGAGAAGGATTGCAAAATTATCACATAGGGCGCTTAGATACTCAAGTATCTAACAGTCGGATAAGGAATACTAAAAAGACATGCTATTGATTATGCTGCTAATTCAGTCGACAAAGACTTAGGATTGCAATGTCATCAGCAACATGTTCAGGGGCTTGAAAAGACTGTTTTTGTAAATGATCAACCAATTGAGCAAACTGTTCATTTAGTCCACCATCAAAAGGTTCGAGTGCACCGTCTGAACAAATAATAAACCGGGTCTGACGATTTAAGGTGAATTCGAATTCTTCAATGTCTAGATCATCCGTTAAACCCAGCGGAAAACTACTGGTGTTTAAAATTTTAGGCGGTTGATTGGGTTCAAAAATAATCGGAGGCGGGTAGTGACCAGCACTTGACCAGCGAATTTGATGGGTGTGTAGATTTAAAATACCTGCCACCATCGTAATATGCTTTTCGATATTTTCCTGTAACAGCATTCCATTGAGTTTTTTAATTAACTCGCGTGGCGTTTTAGAACGTCCATGAAAAGCCGCCATCCATGAAGTGAGTAAACTACTGGTGACCCCATGTCCAGAAACATCGGCTAAATAAAATAATACTTCTTTATCATTAAGCTTCCAGTAATCATACCAGTCACCTGATAAATACGCAGAAGGCTGAAAAAAAGTTTCAATTTTATAGTCGAGTAAATCGAGTGTATTGGGCAGGAGTTTCTTCTGCAATTCAGCCGCAGCAGGAAGATCACGACTATCTTGATTACGCTTATATTGAGCATCAATCTGCAATAAAGCTTCTACAGGATTCTGCGGCAATTTCCCCCAAATCCAACCTGCAAGCGCACCAAGTTGCCAAGCTTGAGCAAGAGCTGCACCTTCGTCTTCACGTGCAATAACTACGGTAGGTAGTGCCCACTGGTATTGTAAAAAATCTTGAACGTCTGCAATCGCGATAATCGTAGGGTCATATAATTCCAGATCATCTATGTGAATGACTTGTAGGCTCGGTAGCTCATCAAGGGCTTTATCTAAATGAGGGACTGAACGTGTCGGTTGAATAAAATACATAGACGATTAAATGGAACCTTATCAATAATCACATTTACTATAATAGATGTACTATAGAAAGCAAAAGATTGCTAGAAAAACTCAATCTCTAACAATCTTAAATGAATACATTATGTAAGCTAAAGCTTAATTTTGATCACCTGAATCATCTGATTCATCATCGATAAACTGGATCTGTTCTGCGGAATTGCCTTTTTTCTCTGCTATCTGGAAGTTTTTACGTTGTAAGTATAGATCACGAATGACTGCATACTTGTCGCCTTGCAGAATTTGCTCAATATCGAGAACTTGCGCACGAGTATCAATCGCTTGCAACATATTGGTCGACCAATATAAACCGTCTTGATCATCCATAATATATTTTTGTGGACGTGCTTGACTATCTACAGCGAGCCCAAAACCATCACGTAACGTACTTGGACCAAAGAACGGCAACATCAAAAATGGCCCCGATGGAACACCATAATACCCAAGCGTTACCCCAAAACTTTCTTCTTCAGCGGGTAAGCCTAAACGACGTGCTGGGTCGGCTAAGCCCAAGGTTGTTAAAGTATTAATCGTAAAACGGCCAAATGTTTTTGCTGCACGAGAAGGTCGACCCTGAATTAACTGATTTACAGCATTCCACGGTTCGCCTAAATTTTTACGGAATTGGCGATAAGAACCACGAACTTGTTCAGGTGTTTTTTGGGTATATTGAACAGCGATCGGACGCACAATAGTTCGATCTAAAGCATCATTAAAAGCATAAAACTGACGATTAAGTGGCTGTAAAGGATCTTTAACTTGATCAGGCTGTGCGGCATTCGCATTTACCTTGAAATCACTGGCCTTAACATTTTTAAGGTCGTCTTTGATTTCCTTTAACTTCTGAAATCGTGCACGGTGTTCAGGTGTATCAGATTCAGGAATAGACGAGTCTTCTGTAGCATCAGTCACCACATCATTTGTACTCTCTTGAGCAAAAAGGTGAAAAGACATGCCAGTTGAAAGAAGTCCGATAAAGACGAGTTTTGAGTAATGCATAAGAATCCTTAGTCGCCTCTTGCGGCAAGATTTTATACCATTCTATATAAAGATGGTTCTATTGAATAATAGGATCATAGCTGTTATTAAAACAAAACTGGGTAAAAAATGTTATAAAAAAGATAAAAAGATTAAAAACCGATCAAACACTCAAAATATTAAATAAAAGGACTTGCGTTGGTTGAGGAATGCTGTAGAATGCGCACTCATCGGCGGTGATGCGGATAAAACTTGTTGAAAAACAGGGTGTTGATTGGGTCTTGAAGGATTTGATTGATATTTTGGTTGAGTAAAATGAGTTTTAAAAATATCTAAATTGCCTGTTGACTTTTAAGAGATTGAGAGTAATATAGCCGACCTAGCTTGATGCTGACGAAGCATGAAGAAGATCATTAAGAAAATAGAAGAACAACTTGTGTGGATTTTTACCAATTGATTGATCGAAATATTATCATTAATTAATTGGTTTAAATTACTCGAAGTTTATTTGAGAGAATTTGTCAGTAATTGATGAGCCAGAATTGGCGTCT
>NZ_JEZN01000011.1:0-89033 GCF_000581715.1 Acinetobacter sp. 479375
GGCTTTGTTGCACAAAGATTTAAAAGATAACACTCTGCTCATTTGAACAGAATTCAAGTGACAACTTGGGTATGAGGACGACCTAATTCTGTAAATTTGTTCAATACGGCTATGCGTGCATGAATCTCATTCACCTGACTAGAAAAACTCCTTGCTGTTAATTTATCACCTAATAGTTTGATGCAATGCATCTTGGTTTCAACTAAACTTCGACGATGATAACCAGACCATTTTTTCCAAAGCGTTCTTCCTAAACGTTTAACTGTTTTCAGTAACTCATTCCGCTCTAAAGATCTCAATTTCTGATCTTTCCATGGTTTTGCATTTTTTCTTGGCGGAATGAGCGCATGTGCATCTCGATCTAGAATGACTTGTCTGCAGTGCTTCGTGTCATAAGCACCATCGGTATAGACCGAATCAATTCGTTCATCTAAGGGAATTTGAGCAAGTAAATCACCGAGTACTTGCGAATCGCTCACATTATTTGTAGTAAGCTGTACTGCACGTATTTGCAAGGTTTCAGCATCGATGCCAATATGAAGCTTACGCCATTGGCGACGATATTCAGGTCCATGTTTCTTACGTTTCCACTCACCTTCACCTAGAAACTTTAAGCCAGTTGAGTCGACGAGTAGATGTAGCCCATCACTACTTTTTTGATAGCTAATCGCAATATCAATATGTTTTTGTCTTCGACAAAGCGTACTGTAATCTGGTGCGGTCCAATTTAATCCACAAAGTTTAATCAGACTTTGAACAAAACCTGTGACCATGCGTAAAGAGAGTCTAAATAAAGATTTGATCATTAAACAGCATTGAATAGCCGTATCGGAGTAAGTTTGATTTCGACCTTGCTTGTTTTGTGGTTGTGCATACCACTGAGTGTTTGGATCAAACCAAATGGAAATGTTGCCCCGATTAATGAGAGCGCGATTATAGGAAGACCAGTTGGTTGTACGATAAGTTTTAGGAGTAGGTTTATTCATTTTGAAATTATAGGACTGAATAAACCTTATAGGCTCTAGGTTTGTGCAACAAAGCCCTCTCCCTGTATAAACTTGATATTGTAACAAAATCAAGTTTATTAATTAGAAGAAGCTAAGACAATGAAATTACGATAAATGGTTAGTCACTTTTATATTAGTATTTCTGCGAAATCAATCTCTAAAAATATAAGGGAGACTACCTCCCTTATATTTCAACCAATCGAGATAATCGGTTATCTTATATCTCTAGACCACATATCTTTTACTTAATCCCCATTCTGCCAATATCCGTCTATATGTCGTTGAAGATTTGTCTGCTGCAAAGTGCGCCTCCATTGAAACATCTAATGGAAGTTCTTCCGGTTTTTGACTCTCAACAATATCCTGATCCTCTGCAAAAATTTGTGCATTGAAGTCATATACAGCCTGTAGGTCACCCGTCGTATCAAAATTACGTGTCAACGGAACAAATAGCCTGGTTTGATTATGCGAAACAGGACAACAAGCATTCAAAATTTTTAAAATCCCATTGTTAGGAAAATAGACAGTAAGTGTTGCCGAGAATGGAGGATATACATCAAATTCTCGTTTCCATAAGAAATTCTCTGGCTCTAAATGTCTCAAACTATGAGGAAGGTTACTTACTGTAGAGATATAAATCGTTTTAAGTCCATAATCTGTTCTTTCAGTTTCATATTTTGGCACTACTGGATTATCACGATCAGCGAATGCCTTGTTATGCACCCAGGCAAAATGTGCCACATCGATAAAACCTTCAAGCTGACGACCACTAGAACCTGCTATATCAACAAATGGTGGGAGTATTGATTGATGTTCATCCGAATCCCAAGTTTCAAGAACTGGAAAATTAGCTTCACTTTCATCACGGCTAAATAAGCTGGTCCAAACTAGTCCATATTTCTCAACTACAGGGAATTTAGTTAAGGTGAACCGATCTGAAATTTGGGTAAGTTCTGGTTGAGCAGGGATTTTTACGCACTTACCTTGTGCGTTATAGTTGAGCCCATGATAGGGACAAACAATATTTTCACCTTCTACCCATCCTTTACTTAATGGCACTCCTCGATGTGGACAGATATCTCTGACCAGATGAATTTCTCCACTTTCAGTTTTATAAATAGCCATTTTGACATCAAGAAGCTGAACTTGTTGCGGTTGAGTCGTTACATCCTGGATTTGAACTACCGGATACCAATGCTGCGCTAGAATATTCCAGTCATTTGGGTCAAATTGACTACATTGTGGCTGAGTGAATAAATTGAGAACTGGTATTGCATTCATTTTAGCGCTGCCCCTCTTATAAGTTATTGATTAATTCAAACTTCTTAGCATTGCTTCATCATGACTTTTTCTTTTCTATCTGTCTATTAAAGACTTTAGGAATGGTATTTCTAATTTTTAGAACACTTTTCTTATTATTGTTCTTCTTATCTAAACTTAACGAATAACTAGCATTTTATAACTCATCACAATTCTTAATTGATGCTGAATTACTTGGACTCCTATTACTACTCTGACTTTATTTAGTGTTGCCTTTTTGGCAACGAGTTGAGCGAGATTCTCTGCTATGCACGGAATTAAATTGTCATTAAGTTGATAACAACAAAGTTCAAAGAGCCACAAAAATGTTGATATACACACCACCTTCTACGGCTAAAAGTATTCCAGTAATCGACTTAAGCGACAGTTTTTCCGATAACCTAGAAAAACGGAAATCTGTTGCGTGGGAAATCCATAAAGCATGCAGAACAACAGGTTTCTTCTATATTAAAAATCATGGTATCGCTTCTGAAGTTCTCCAAAAACAACTAGACATTGCAAAACAGTTTTTTGATCTTCCGATCGAAAACAAATTAGAGATTGATTTCAAAAACTCCAAATGCCTTCGTGGTTATGAACCTATGGCAGCCCAAACACTCGATGAGGGTTCTCCTCCTGACCTAAAAGAAGGCTTCATGTCTGGAAAAAACCTAGATTCAAGTCACCCATATGTCCAAAAAGGATATCCACAACATGGGCAAAATCAGTGGCCTGAAGACCTCCCTGAAATGAAAACTCAGACTGAAACTTATATTCAACAGGTGTTAAAACTGGGTAAACATCTAGCTGGTTTACTAGCCCTTTCTCTTGGTCTTGAAGAAAACTACTTCGAAGTAGGCTATGACGAAGCTGTGATTATTACTCGTATGCTTCACTACCCACCACAGTCTGAAGAAATTATAAATAATCAGTTGGGTTGCGGTGCGCACACCGATTGGGGCTTATTGACCCTCTTATTACAAGATGAAGTGGGTGGACTAGAAGTCCGCAACAGTGAGGGTGAATGGATTCGTGCACCTCACATTCCAGATACTTTTATCGTAAATTTAGGTGATTTAGTCCAATTCATGACTAATGGACTATACCTGTCAAATATGCACCGAGTTTTCAATAGTAAAGCAGGAGTCTCTCGTTATTCGGTTCCATCCTTCTTCGATCTGGATTACGAATACAAAATCAAAAGGCTCCAAAATTTAAGTGATGAATTTAAGGCTGAACCTAAAGAAATGACCGTAGGTGAATACTTAGCCTATATGTATCAGAAAACTTACGCTGCGAAAAAAGAAGCCGTTTAATTTATTCAACAGTTGGTATCAAAATTATGAAAAAAATGTTTCCTCTAGGTTGTGCTGGTTTAGGCATTCAAAACTCATCAAAAGAACGACCAGTAAGCCTGAATGAGCCTACTATTCTCGAACAGTTCGAAATGCTAAAAGCTGCGGAGGTCTTTGATTTTCTGGATCGTATCCCTCTTGAAGATAGTCAAATAGATGCTTACATCAAGGCAAGTCAGAAAACAAATATCCCTATTTATTCTGGTTGTGGCTTATATGTCATTGGCAAGGATGAGGAAGCATTCAAACAGGATATTAATCGTAGTGCCGCTGTAGGGGCCAAATTCCACAACATGATGATTTGGGCAAAACATGCAGATGGTCATTATGTAACGAACGAAGAAGTTGCTAAAACTTATATCGATTTCTACACCTACGCTCAAAGTAAAGGAATAACGGTTACCTTAGAGTGCCACGTTGATAACTGGTCTGAAGATTATCGTCGAGTAATTCCGGTGGCAGATCTTATAGAAAAAGAAGGTGTGCCGTTTGAGTTTGCAATGGATTACAGCCATTGTATTTTTAAAATTGAAAATGAAATTGAGCTTGCTGTATCACAAATGCGTGATGATCCTGAAGCTATCAGAAAGTTAGATCCTTTTAATAATGATAGTTTTGCAGATGATTGGCTGAATCGAAATTTAGTTACATGGGGGCAGATCCGTCCTGCAGTCCCGAATAATCCAGTTAACTGGTTAGCATTTGAAACAGGACCATATAATGGCTTAGGAACAAATCGTCCTGGCCGAGGAATTCAGTATCCATTTAATCAACCTACGGAAGGTGAATGGCATACAGACTTCTGGCATGCATATAAGCTTGCACCAACCAAAGAAGTCATTCGTAAAATCATTGATAGCTACTTGAACAATCCAAATTCTAAAGTTCAACTTATGACTGTTGATAATATCAATTTAGAGTCGTATGGTTTAAATTGGAAATACAACATGTTTGCCGACAGTTGCAGTGTTGCCCATTATATTCGTGAGATTTATGAGGAGCGACTGGCAATATTTATGGCAAAACAAAATTCAACTGATACTCTTCAAAGAGAATCAGCATGAATAACCTACTTAATTTAAAAAATATTTTCGTAAATGCCAGTCTTTTAGGACTTTTACTCATCAGTGGGGCCAATCCAGCATTGGCCGCTGATCAAGCGGCTTTTGTCTATGTCGCTCATAAAAACGATTATGGTTGGTCTTATTCACACGATATAGGTCGTCTGAAAGCAGAAAAGTCCTTACAGGGTAAATTTAAGACCTCTTATATCGAGAATATTCTAGATAATGCCGACTCTGAACGTACATTTCGGAGACTCGCACAACAAGGAAATAAGGTTATATTTGCTACTACCTTCGGGTATATGAATGCCATTGAAAAGGTAGCTAAACAGTTCCCGAACACCATTTTTATGCATGCGAACGGATATAAAACTGCAAAAAATGTGGGAGTCTATGATATCCGAACCTATGAAGGCTCTTACTTGCAAGGGGTATTGGCAGGCTATAAGACTAAAAGTAATGTTTGGGTGTTGTAGCACCATTCCCAATTCCTGAAGTCATTAGAGACATCAATGCCTATACACTTGGGGCTCAATCTGTAAATCCAAAAATTAAGACCAAGATAGTCTGGATTAACACTTGGTTTGATTCAGGAAAAGAGCATGAGGCTGCACTTGCATTAATATCGCAAAATGCTGATATATTATCACAAGTCACCAACTCACCCGCTGTAGTTAAAGCTGCTCAGGAAAAAGGGAAATTTGGCTTTGGCTGGAACTCAGATATGAGTAAGTTTGCTCCTAAAGGTCACCTAGCTGCATCAGTGTTATATTGGGAAAAAATCTATACTCCTGTTTTGCAGCAAGTGCATAACAAAATATGGAAGTCGGGATCGACATGGTATGGTGTCAAGGAAGGTGCCATCGATATAGCAGGTTTTGGTCCAATGGTCTCTAACAATGAAAAAATGAAGGTTTTGGCTGTCCGAGATAAAATTCGTAACGGTCAATATATTGTGTTTAGTGGACCACTTTACAAACAAGATGGAACATTACTTTTGGGAAAAGGTAAACATCTCTCAAATACGCAATTGATGAGTATGAATTATTTCGTTAAAGGCGTGGATGCTGCTTATCCAAAATAAACAAAGCTAAGCCTTTATTGAGGGATTTCGATAAGGGCTTAGCTTTTTAGTTGTACTTTTCAGGTTATGTTTATTGTCCAGCTTCGCCTCTTTGTAGGATTTCATCTGTAATAAGCCTGGAGAGAGCGTCTGTTGCTGTGGAAAGATAATGCCCTTTACGTGCATACAGACCTAAATCACAGTAGATACCATTGTTATCATTAAGCGGAATATAGCGAAGGCGATTATTAATTATTTCATTTTCCAACCCAAAGAATGTCTGAAAACCAATTCCCTTATTCCTGAGTATTAACTGTTTCATTAATTCCAAAGAACTCGTTTGCATTTTAAAATTTGGAATAGCATGTTGTGCACCCGCAAATAATGGCGCCAACTGTTGATAAATAGATAAATTAGGTTTTGGCATAATCACATCATAGTCGAGGCACTGATGGAATGACACCGTCTTTTGAGAGGCCAAGGGATGCTCAGTCGATACAATTGCACCTAATTTAAAATGGGATATTGCTATTTGGTGCAAATCATTATGCTTTGGCAAGGCAAAAGCCAAGCCTAGATCCACCCTATTTTCAATGATTTCATTAGGGATATCTTTTGAGCCTAAAATTGTAACCCCTACAGTTACATTAGGATATTTTACTTGGAATTTTTCAATAATCTCTGGCAGGAAATTAATTGCCAGTGTTTCAACACTCGCAATTTCTACATGACCTTTATAAAGCCCTTTCAGTGCATCCAATTCATTCTGCAATCGCTTAGTATCTCGCAATACTAAACTGATATGTCTTGAAAATAACTCACCTGCATGAGTAAGTACCATACCCGAAGGCACCCGATTGAATAATGGTGCTCCAACTTCATCTTCGAGTTTTAAAATTTGCCTGTTTACAGCAGAAGATACGACATTTAATTGTCTGGCTGCTTCCCTGATTGAACCGCACCGGCGTACAGCATCAAAATAATGAATTGCTGCTGAGTGAAAGCGAAGACCACGTGTACTCATTTTAACATCACATCCTATTCCAATTTTAAAGCCCCAATCCATTTATAAATTTGAATGAGCTATTGAAATAGAAGCAAAAAACTTGCCATTAAGTAGCAGCCATTTTTTGGACCTAAAGCATTATTTTCAGTGCATCCCGTTGCTTTTTCAGCATCACCACTCATTTAAAAAAGTTTAAGCAATTGTTTTTATTTAATTAATTAAGAATAGCTCTCTTTTTGGCATCAGCTTGCTCGATATTCATTGCTATGCGGTCTCATGATTATTTTATAAAAAAAGAAAACATTATTTTTGAGAGATTGCTACATGACTGCGCTGGAAAACAATCAAAACATTACCTCTATACCCATCATCGATATTTCTGGACTTTTGGATAATGACATACAAACGCACCAAAACATTGCCTCACATATTCGGAAAGCATGCTTAGATAAAGGTTTTTTTTACATTACGGGACATGGAGTTTCTAAAGCATTACAAGATAAGGTTTTTGAATATTCCAAATTATTTTTTAGTCTTCCCCCAGAACAGAAAAAGCAGTGGTCCAAAGAGCTTTCTGAAGCAAATAGAGGCTATGAATCATTAAGAGCACAAACACTTGAACCTAATTCTCCGCCTGATATAAAGGAAGGCTTTTATATCGGGAAGGAACGCTCACCTTCAGATCCTTTTGTCATCCATAAAGCTTTTAACCAAGGCCCAAACCAATGGCCAGATATTGATGGATTTAAAGAGGTAATGGAGGAATATCAAGTTGAATTGATTAAAGTCTCTGAACGACTCATGCGTGCTATTGCATTATCTCTAAACTTGGAAGCTGACTATTTCACAGAGTTTTGTAAGGATGCAGATTTAGTCACTTTACGCTTATTACACTATCCCCCTCAACCAGCTAATGCTCAACCAAATGAAAAAGGTTGCGGGGCACATACTGATTTCGGCGGGCTTACTCTATTACTTCAAGACCATAATCGTGGTTTACAAGTATGGGATCAGTCAACAAACCAATGGATTTGGGCAGAGCCTATTGAAGATAGTTATGTCGTTAACCTAGGTGACCTAATCTCTATGTGGACGAACAATACATATAGATCCACCCTCCATCGCGTCATCAACATCTCAGGTGGGGAACGATATTCTGTTCCATTCTTCTACAGCGGTAATCACCAGTATCAGATTGAATGCATTCGAGAGTGTTTGGAGGAAAACTCAGAACCGCTATATCCACCAATCAGTGTTGAACAGCATTATCGTAACATGTTCAAAAAAACATATATCTAATAATAAGGAGTTTCCCATGAAAAAATTACCAGTTATCGACATTGCACCTCTTTATGACGTTAACCATCCTGATTATGCAGATATATGCAACCAAATTGACCAAGCATGTCGTGAATGGGGATTCTTCTATATCAGTGGTTATAAACCGAATCACCTTGCAGAAGTTCAAAGTTTAGCTAAAGAGTTTTTTAGTAAGCCTCTACAAGAGAAATTAGAAATAGATATTCAAAAGAATAAAATTGCACATAGAGGATATGGTGCATTAGGAGTAGAACAACTGAACCCTGACTTACCTGAAGACTTTAAAGAAATATATGACATGGGTGTCCATTTAGAAGCTAATCATCCCGAAGTCATTAATCAAGAACCTCTAAGGGGACCAAATGTTTATCCAAATATTGAAGGGTGGAAAGTAGCTACAGAAGAGTATTTTGATGAAATGGTGGATTTAGCAAAAATATTGCTTAATGCCATGTCTCATGCCATTGGTCTTCCGCAAAATTATTTTGATCATTGTCTGCAAGACAGCCTATGTTTTCTCCGGTTAATTCATTATCCGCCTACCTTAGACAATACAGACTCTCAAGGTTTTAATGCGGGAACACATACTGATTATGGGTGTGTAACTATTTTGGCTCAGGATGAAGTAGGTGGATTACAAGTTCAGGATGTTAATGGTAATTGGATCGATGCTCCTCCTATACCTAACACCTATGTAATCAATATCGGAGATATGATGGCACGATGGTCAAATGATCTCTATAAATCGACACCTCATCGCGTTTCGAGTCCTAAAGGAAAACAAAGATTCTCATTTCCATTTTTCATACAACCTAGTCCAAAAACTGTAATCCGTTGCCTACCTAACTGTTACAGCGAATCCAATCCACCTAAGTACTTACCAATTACTAGTATGGAATATTTGCAATCACGTTTTAGTGCAACCTACAAACATCGTGCTGAAGTTTGAATATCGGAAACAATTATATGAAAAAAAATGCGCCCTATCTATTTTTAAGCACATGTTTAATAAGCACTTATTCTTTTGCTGAGGAATCATGGTTAAATTGGCAATCCAATAGTATTTCTGCACTTTACGGTAAAGGTTTTGAAGTTGAACCAGATACACATGAAACCATTACCTTCGAACATGCTAGTAATTGGAAATGGGGAGATCTTTATCTATTCGTCGACACTTATTGGTTTGATGGCGAAAAGACAGCTTCCCAAGGCCATAATGCGGTCTATACAGAAATAGCCCCACGCTTTTCAATAGGAAAACTAACCAATACGAATTTGAGCTTTGGGCCAGTGAAAGATGTCCTAATAGCTACGAGTTTTGACTTAAGTATTCAAGATCAGCCTGGCTATGACGATATGTGGACTTATTTAGTTGGTCCAGGTTTTGACCTAGATATCAAAGGCTTTGATTATTTCACCCTTAATTTTTACTATCGCATTCCAGACGATGGAAACACCCCAAGTGGACAATGGCAAATCACTCCTTCCTGGTCATATACCGTCCCATTTCTTAAATCATCAATCATTTTTGATGGATACATTGATTGGGTAGTCAATTCCAAAGGTAATAACTCTTCCGACTTTCACTTTAACCCACAAATCAAATATGACCTTAGCCCTCATCTAGGCTTAAGCCCAAAAAAATTAGCAGCAGGTATTGAATACGACTATTGGAAAAACAAATTCTTAATCGAAGACACTCCATATTTTAAAACTAATCAAAATGCTACTAGTTTCATCGTCAAATATACCTTTTAGGCTGAAGGAGAAAAACATATATGACTAACACAATCACAGCCAATAACTTAAAACCAAGCTCCATGATTTTTCTCAGTATCCAGCACGTCTTGGTAATGTATGCAGGTGCTGTTTCAATTCCCCTAATTGTTGGAGGAGCTTTAGGGTTAAGCACTGCAGAAATTGCTTTCTTAATTACTGCAGATCTATTTGTTTGTGGCATTGCCACCCTCATTCAAACTATTGGTTTTAAAAATGTAGGTATTCGCTTTCCCATTATGATGGGAGTTACCTTTACTGCAGTAGGCCCAATGATTGCAATTGGGACTAATCCAGATATGGGACTACTAAGTGTATTTGGGGCAATCATTATCGCAGGGATCTTTGGCTTCCTGATTTCACCATTTATTGGAAAGTTAATACGATTCTTCCCTCCTGTGGTGACAGGAACTCAAATTCTTGTGATTGGTCTATCTCTCATTGGTATTGCAGGCACATGGTCCGCTGGCGGATATGGGGTAAAAGACTTTGGAAATCCATTGTACTTATCTATCGCTGCCTGTGTTCTATTAAGCATTATTATCATCAGCCGTTATGTTAAAGGCTTTTTGGGCAACATTTCAGTTCTAATCGGGATGGGAATTGGTTATATCATCGCTGCATTTTCTGGCCTCATCTCTTTAGACAAGATAGATGAAAGCCCATGGTTAGGTTGGGTGATGCCATTTCACTTCGGTATTCCAGAGTTTAACTTTTGGGCTGTCTTGACTATGTGCGTAGTCATGCTGGTTATTTTCATTGAAACAGCTGGGATGTTCATGGCTGTAGGTGAAATTGTTGAAGAAGAGGTGGATCAGGAAAAATTGACTCGCGGTTTTAGAGCTGACAGCCTTGGCACAATGATTGGTGGGATTTTTAATATCTTCCCGTATACATCCTATGCTCAGAACATCGGTTTGCTAGCGATCACAGGTGTTAAGAATCGCAGTGTATGTGCTTTAGCTGGTGTGTTTTTAATCCTTTTAGGTCTATTTCCTAAAATAGCTTACTTTGTTGCGTCTATACCCTCATGTGTTCTAGGTGGAGCCGCATTGTTTATGTTTGGGATGGTGACATCTAATGGTATCAAAGTACTGCAGCGTGTCGACTTTCAAAATGTGAATAATCTCTACATCATTGCAGTCAGTGCCGGCATAGGTATGTTGCCTGTATTCTCACCTACTATTTTCTCACAACTACCATCTTATCTTTCACCTCTGTTAAACAGCCCAATTTTGCTAACGGCTTTTTGTGCTGTGATTTTGAATGCTGTTCTCAATCGAAAACAGCGGATATTGGATGAATAGTATCTTCAGAAATTGAAAGATGCATAAATATCAGATACACAGGGCTTTGTTGCACAAACCTAGCCTATAAGGTTTATTCAGTCCTATAATTTCAAAATGATCAAATCTTTATTTAGACTCTCTTTACGCATGGTCACAGGTTTTGTTCAAAGTCTGATTAAACTTTGTGGATTAAATTGGACCGCACCAGATTACAGTACGCTTTGTCGAAGACAAAAACATATTGATATTGCGATTAGCTATCAAAAAAGTAGTGATGGGCTACATCTACTCGTCGACTCAACTGGCTTAAAGTTTCTAGGTGAAGGTGAGTGGAAACGTAAGAAACATGGACCTGAATATCGTCGCCAATGGCGTAAGCTTCATATTGGCATCGATGCTGAAACCTTGCAAATACGTGCAGTACAGCTTACTACAAATAATGTGAGCGATTCGCAAGTACTCGGTGATTTACTTGCTCAAATTCCCTTAGATGAACGAATTGATTCGGTCTATACCGATGGTGCTTATGACACGAAGCACTGCAGACAAGTCATTCTAGATCGAGATGCACATGCGCTCATTCCGCCAAGAAAAAATGCAAAACCATGGAAAGATCAGAAATTGAGATCTTTAGAGCGGAATGAGTTACTGAAAACAGTTAAACGTTTAGGAAGAACGCTTTGGAAAAAATGGTCTGGTTATCATCGTCGAAGTTTAGTTGAAACCAAGATGCATTGCATCAAACTATTAGGTGATAAATTAACAGCAAGGAGTTTTTCTAGTCAGGTGAATGAGATTCATGCACGCATAGCCGTATTGAACAAATTTACAGAATTAGGTCGTCCTCATACCCAAGTTGTCACTTGAATTCTGTTCAAATGAGCAGAGTGTTATCTTTTAAATCTTTGTGCAACAAAGCCATATTGAAGTGCTTTGCTCAGTTAGGTTTGTCTTAAATCCTTCATCATCTGATAAATAATTTAATAATCTTAAATGTATCCACTGTTTGAGTGGTTCAATTTTATGATTAAAAGGTAAATACAAAGTATTATTATTGATATCACCCGATAAATTATGGTTTTTTACGATTTTAAAAATGGAAATTTTTTACTTTTTAGAATTTTTTGAATGCTATCAGTTTCAAAAAAAGATTCATTAATGAGAAGTAAATCAATATTAGGATCGGCCGCATTTATCCAGTTAATACCATATTGGTCTGGAATAGCATTTCTTAATTCTATTTTTAATTCATCTGAACTTTTTAATCCTAAGCCAGAAATTGCAATATTAATGCAGTGTCCATTCATAATATCTTTTTGTATCTCAACGTTGGACAGTACAAAATTAATAGCCCTTAAGTCATTTGATTGATTAAAGGGCTAATGATCATTAAGCAAAATCGAGTTCTTTCTCAAACGTTTTTAGTTCATGGCGGGCCATCGCTAAATTAGATTTTGAGCGATCCAAAACTAGATATAAGAAGATATTGCTATTGCTCTCTAAAGGGCGAATAAGATGATATTGCTTGCCTAGAGTGATTAATATATCTTCAATTTCATCATTGAGCTTGAGTGCATTTGCAACGCGTCGCTTAGCACGGACAACTTCAGTGTTGCCTGCTGCTGCAAGTTCTAAATCAATATTACCCCTACCTTGAGTCGCTAGCGCTAAACCGCTTTCAGTATCAACTAATGCCACAGCATTGAAACTATCAATACTGGTCAATCCATCAAGTGATAATTTCGCCATATTTTTACCTATTTATTAAGATATGATTATTTATAATTTCTACTACTCCTGATTTTATTCAGAGTGAAATAGTAGGAGTTTTTTATTATTCAAAAGTGCCTTGACTAAATCAATAGTACATATACTAGAACCTGTAATGATGAGTCTTTTAATTGATTAGAATAGCCAAGTTAAATTGAGAAAAATGTATTTTTTAAATGCATATTGATCTTTTAAATGTGATTTTTATCGCATTAAATTTGATCAAAAAAGCTAAAATTACAAGTGTAACAAATTATATTTTTTAAAAATAATGAATGTGATAAAGTGACATTATTTGTGAACTATAAGGTAAATAAAAAATAAGAGAGTATATACTCTCTTATTTTTAAATAGTCTTTTTAATCTGTCTTAATGAATTAAGTTTGAATATTGGCAATATAAAAAAACCAAAATTGCCAAAGCCACTATTGGCGCCACAATTTTAGACCATGCAGGAATAGGTAATTCCTGAATTTCAATCGTGTTATGGTGATTTGTTTCGGTGGGTTGTTGTGCGGTATGGACCATTTGATTAAACTCCTTCATGGTTTCATCTAATGATAGCTCTTCTGAAACTTGAGGTTTAGTCCCAATGAGTTCTGTGAGTTGATTTGTTGACCAAACCCAATCATCAGCCTGTCCAGATAAATGCTCAATTTGACCTGCCAATAGTTCTTTTAACCCAGTGGGACCAAAATTTCCTGTATCATCGAGTTGTTTAATCTCAGAAAATTGTAGTTCCAAAATCTCCATCAACGCCTGTTCTTGCTCTTTAGGGGCTAATTCTGATTGATTGTTTGAGGAGGTAACAAGATGACGAGCAATCTCTTGTAGGTACAAGGGATCGATTCTATGAATTTCTTGGTAAAGTTTATTTTCATCTTCACGCCAGAGTTGAATCAATTTTCCTAAAACCAAGGCATTGAGTTCAAAAATATAATGGCTACGCTTTTCACGTGAATATTGTGAAAATAGCTGAGGCTTTTGAATTTCAGTCTGCTCAGCAAAATAATGTACTAAATCAAAAGCCATCGGATACTCCGTAAATTTAATCTAATAATCGTAAACTTGGTTTTTTCTTAGGTGTTTCAGATTCAACTTGGTCTTGAGTATTTGATTTTAAAGTATCTAATGTCGTTTGCACATTGGCATATTCGTCAGGGTCGAAGAATAATCCTTGTCCATTTTCACGTGCATAAATTCCCAATAAAGCAGAAATAGGGACATAAATATCACGAGCAACACCACCAAAACGGGCAGAGAAGCTAATCGCATCGTTACTCATTTGAAATTGATGAACTGCATGAGGGGCAATATTCAAAACAATCTGTCCATCTTTAACAAATTGTTCTGGAACGGAAGTATACGGCTGAGTCGCATCAACCAATAAATAAGGCGTGAGTTGGTTATCACAAATCCATTCATAAATTGCGCGTGCCATATATGGGCGGGTAGGGCTTAAATTTATTTCCTGATCTGACATGATAAACTCACTTAACGATTTACTAAGGCACTATAGCGCGTTTTTTCCTGCTGTGTCATGGATTTAACAAAAGCAGGACGACTAAACACACGATTACAATAGAGTAATAAAGGACGAGATTGTTGAGGCGATAATTCAATTCCCATACTTTGCAGCCTGAGAAACATGGGAGCAATCATGCAGTCCAAAATTCCAAAGTTTTCCGACATAAAGTATGGAAAATGTTGAAACAATGGAGCAAGTGAAATTAAAGTATCTTTAAATTCTTTTTGGGTTTTGGCTTTTTGTGTAAGATCTAAAGTATCCGCATGTTTGAGCATAATATCAGCTTGCTTAAACCAGTCTTGCTCAAAACGCCAGATATATTGGCGTTGTTCTGCCCGAGTACTCGGTGCATCGGCATATAGCTTATTTTGTCGATAACGATCGTCAATATATTCTGAAATAATTGCAGTCGAAAATAGTTTTAAATCATTTTCTAGTAGCATCGGCAGTTGATTGTAGGGATTTAAGCTCGCGAGGTCTTCATCTTCATGATCTACTAAAATTAAGTGATGTTTGATTTGTTTTTCTGCGAGTAAAAATCGTATCCAGTGTGAGCGAAAATCATCTGCATGACTATAAAGCGTAATTCCTTGAAGCGATGCATTTTCGACAGACATATCTCAAAAAACTAAAAAACTGGATGGTGTAGGATACTAAAAATACATCTAAAAAGATAATACCCCGTTAAATAAGTTTGGAGCATTCGCTTAGCATTTAGCGAGTATTGTAAAGGGCAATAAGTAAAAAAATTTAGATAAAGAAAAACCCCAGAATATCTGGGGTTTTGTCCAACTCGAAAAACGTATTAACGTTTAGAGAATTGAGGACGTTTACGTGCTTTACGTAAACCAAGTTTTTTACGTTCAACTTCACGTGCATCACGAGTAACGAAGCCCGCTTGACGAAGAACTGGTTTTAAAGTTTCGTCAGATGCGATCAAGGCACGAGTAATACCGTGACGGATAGCACCAGCTTGACCACCGATACCACCACCTTTAACAGTGATGTAAAGGTCGTACTTTTCAGTTGCTTCTAACAACTCAAGTGGTTGACGAACAACCATTTGAGCAGTTTCACGACCGAAATATTGCTCTAAAGTACGGTTGTTAATCACGAGTTTACCAGTACCAGCTGATAAGAAAACACGTGCAGTTGCGGTCTTACGGCGACCTGTACCATAATTAGTTGCCATGTGCTTTATCCCTTAGATGTCCAAAACTTGTGGCTGTTGAGCAGTATGAGGATGCTCGCTACCAGCATACACTTTCATCTTCTTGATCATTGCATAACCAAGAGGACCTTTTGGCAACATGCCTTTCACAGCGCGTTGGAAGATTTCTTCAGGTTTGTGAGCAACTAATTTTTCGAAATTAGTTTCTTTTAAACCGCCTGGGAATTCAGTGTGGCGATAGTATTTTTTATCAAGTGCTTTGTTACCAGTCACTTGAACTTGTTCAGCATTGATCACAACGATGTAGTCACCGGTGTCAACGTGAGGTGTATAAGAAGTCTTGTGCTTACCGCGTAAACGACGAGCGATTTCAGTCGCAAGACGACCTAAAGTTTTGCCAGAAGCATCAACAACGTACCAGTCGTGTTGTACTTCAGCAGGCTTAGCGCTGAGAGTTTTCATTACTACTACCTATTATAGTTGGTTTGGACGGTGGAATCTGCCCAAACAAAAGGAGACGAGATTCTAAACGAATCCATCAGCTTTCACAAGAAATAATCGATTTTAAACCACATTATTTTACCCGACGAAACGTTAAAATTGAATATACTGCAATCGATGAAAATTGATACGAGTGCGATTTGATGACACGTCCTTTATATATTACCAGTGGTGAACCTGCGGGGATTGGTCCAGACATTTGTTTAAGCCTTGCTGAACGTTTGGATGAACGACCGCTTGTGGTTCTGGTCGATCAGGATTTAATGCGTCAACGTGCCCAGCAATTGGGAATTGAGGTTGAACTGATTGAGTATCATGGACAACCCAACTCTTGTGAAAAAGGTCAGCTTTATATCGAACATGTTGCTTTACATGTTCCCGTTATTGCAGGGGAGTTAAATTTCCAAAATGCAGCTTATGTGATTGAGCAATTAAAGCGTTCTGCTGAATATGCCATGACGGGGAAAAGTGTAGGAGTAGCAACTGCACCTGTACAAAAATCGGTGATCAATGATGCAGGAATTGCTTTTAGCGGACATACTGAGTTTTATCAGGAGTTTGCAGGCGTTGCCCGTGTGGTGATGATGCTAGCAACTAAAACTCTTCGAGTGGCTTTAGCCACTACGCACTTACCCTTACGTGCTGTTGCGGATGCGATTACAGCTGAACGCTTACATCAGGTGATTGATATTTTGCTGAATGATTTAAAAAGCAAATTTAAGATTGCACAGCCACGAATTTTAGTCTGTGGATTGAATCCTCATGCAGGCGAAGATGGTTACTTGGGTCGGGAAGAAATCGAGGTGATTAATCCTGTGCTTGAAAGCTATCGTCACAAAGGTGTCAACATGAGTTTATGTCTGCCTGCGGACACTTTATTTACCCCTGAACATTTAAAAGAAGCAGATGCAGTTTTGGCGATGTATCACGATCAGGGCTTACCTGTGTTAAAATCACAGGGCTTTGGTGAAGCCATCAATATTACCTTGGGTTTACCGTTTATTCGCACTTCGGTCGATCATGGCACGGCACTTTCGCTTGCGGCTACAGGTTTAGCCAAAAGTTCAAGTTTGCAGGTTGCGGTCGATCTGGCGCTAGATTTGGCGCGTCAATAACTGATTTATGTTGGAATGTTTTTATGTATCAAATTAATGCCCTAAACCCGAAAGAAGAAGGGCATAAAGCTCGTAAGCGTTTTGGTCAAAACTTTTTGCATGATCAGCGTGTGATTGCCAAAATCGTGCGCTCAGTCAATCCGCGTCCTGGTGATAATATTGTCGAAATTGGCCCTGGTCTGGCCGCCTTGACTTCGCCACTGATCGGGGAGTGTGATGCGCTGACAGTGGTTGAACTGGATCGAGATTTGGCAGCGGGTTTACCTGAGCGCGTACCGCATCCAGAGCGTTTAACTATTATTGAAGCAGATGCACTCAAGTACGATTTTAGCCAATTAGCGCAAGAGGGTCGTCCACTGCGTGTTGTGGGAAATTTACCCTATAACATTTCGACCCCATTACTTTTTCATCTTTTGGAATTTGGCGACAAAGTCAAAGACATGCACTTTATGCTGCAAAAAGAAGTGGTCGAGCGAATTACAGCCGCACCCAATACCAAAGAATATGGTCGTTTGTCGGTGATGATTCAATATTATTGTCAGCCGACATTTTTGTTTGAAGTGCCTGCTGGCGCATTTAATCCGCCGCCGAAAGTGACCAGTGCGGTCTTTCGCTTGGTTCCTTATCTTGAAAAGCCGATTGTAGCGAAGGATGAAAAAGCATTATCACGCCTCGTTGCACATGTATTTACCCAGCGTCGTAAAACTTTAAGAAACAGTTTAAAAGGAATGTTGGATGAGGATGGTTTTGTACAAGCGGGTGTTGACCCAATGGCACGCCCTGAAACTTTAACGCTAGCGCAATTTGTGGCGTTATCTGATCGTATGCTTGGGTAAATCGTGATGTCTAAACGCTATAACTATGTGATTGGTGACGTACAAGGCTGCTTTGAAGCATTAAAAGCCTTACTCAAAGAAATCCGCTTCGATCCTGATCAAGACGTGATTTGGTTCGCAGGGGACTTAGTGGCACGTGGAGAAAACTCGGTCGGCACTTTACGCTTTGTTAAAAAATTAGCAGAACGTGGTGCAGCTTATACCGTGTTGGGAAATCATGATTTAACTTTAATTGCGACTGCGCGTGGCTTTAAAAAAATCAAAGTGAAGGATAACACGCAGCAAGTTTTCGATGCGATTGATGGAGATGAACTGATTGATTGGTTACGTCGTCAGCCGTTGTGTTTATTTCCAAATGATCAAACGATTTTGACCCATGCTGGCATTCCTTGTATCTGGACGGCTGAAAAAACCGCGCAATTGGCTCAAGAAGTACAGTTGCAAGTCGCAAATCAAGATTTAAATCAGCTTGATGCTTTTTTGGCGGAAATGTACGGCGAAGAACCCACGTTGTGGTCAGATGGTTTGACAGGCATGTCGCGATTACGTGCCATTACCAATTATTTGACTCGTATGCGCTTAACCAATGCTGAAGGTCGTTTGGAATTTAGTTTTAAAGATGAATTGACCGCCCCAATGCCTGAAGGCTTTCGTCCGTGGTTTGAGTTTGATAGTTTAGCTGCACAGACACATCAAATTGTATTTGGCCATTGGGCAGCGCTACAAGGACGAAGAGTGAATTCTCAAATCCAGAATGTCGATGGTGGCGCGGTATGGGGTAATCAATTGATCGCTTATCGGTTGGAAGACAAACAGCTTTTTCAGGTGGATAATCCACTCATGAACTAAAATAAAAAAGTCACCGTTTGGTGACTTTTTTATGATTGCAATGACGCGATCTTTATTCCTGACGGATCCAGATTTGGGTACGCCCTAATGCTGAAACACCAATATAACCACGGAGCTGTAGACGTTTGCCATTTGGGCTTAATTTGGCTTTCATGCTGTAAATCTTGCCACTTAAAGGATCAATGATTTTACCGCCTTTATAATCTAAATCTTTATCGTGCTGAAGGCCAGTTAAAACATCCAGACCTAAAATTGGTTTATTGGTATAGGGCGGTGGGCAGTTGACGCAAGTTTCTTTAGGCGTATAACCCGGACGCGGTGTAACCTTAATAATTTTACCAATATAAGCCCCATTTGAGTCTTTGCGAATTTCAATCAGGGCTTTGGATGAACCTGTTTTATCATCAATATTTTGCCAGATACCAGAAATGTCTTGTGCAAAAACCAGACTGCTCAACCCCGACAATAATACCGCTGCTGCTAATTTTAGCTTTCGCATCTTTTAAATTCCTTTTTTGCGTAACCAGATAACTTTTTATGTCATAAATGACAACTACTCCAATCTTAGGTGGAATTTGGCTGCTATTCAATGCCTATTTTTGTTTGACAAGTCACAGATTTTGCAGAAAAAGTATAAAAGTTGGCAACCAGATTGCTGTGAATACACCATTAATGGCCATGCCAAACGCTGCATAACGACCAGCTACCGCACCCCGTTGCCATGCTTGCGCAGTTCCAATGGCATGTGCAGCTAAACCCAAAGCCAGACCCGATGCGCGTTCATCATTAATATGACGCAAAATAAGCGGAGAAAATGCCGCACCAATCACCCCTGATAAAATCACAATTAATGTCACTAGAGTCAATGGAGCATGTAATAAGGTCGCGATATTTAAAGCAATTGGAGTGGTAACCGCACGTGTGGCAAAAGCTAAAATGATGGGTTCGGACATGTGAAGTAAGTATGCAAGTCCCATCGGTAGAGCAACTGCGCTGGTGCTGGCAAAAATTAGAATACCAATCATGGATTTAAGCGGTAGATCATCGTAGCGCATAGCTGCTAATGGAATCGCAAGCGCGACCGTGACATAGCCCAATAAATGACTAAATAAATTATTCACATGGCTCATGTATTGCTCATAGGGCATACCGATAACAGCCAAAATCGCGACGACAATACACATACCAAACACCAAAAGTGGTACTTGAGGTAAACGTTTGTTCAAGGGTTTAGCACAGAGATAAGCCACCAGCGTGATTAAAAAACCATAAATAACGGTTAACATGTCTTATCTCCCTAAAGCCAACGTTTTGCCATTTTGGCGTAAATCCAGAGTGGAATCAGGGTGCTGATGACCAGTACCAATAAGAACAAGGGAATTTCTTTGCCCATATGTACTAGCATCATCAATGAACCTGCACAAATGGGTAAAAAAGCAAATCCACTTTCTTTCATGATTTTATTGTTGGTATCGACCAGACGATTTGGAACCTTTTTAAATTTCCGCCAGATAAACAATACAATCAAAAGGCTAATTAGTCCGACCAAGTTGCCTAATTCGGGATGATGAAATGCGCCCATAATCAGCACAGCGCCCTCTCGAAATACAATAATTAGCGCAATGGTGGCCAGCCATGCCAACCAGTCGATTTGTTTTAACCTGTCCATGTTGCTCATCTATTTATCATTTGAATATTCACGTTTTAACCGATCTAGGATTTGATTTCAAATTCTTCGAGTGGTCGTTTGAATAGATTGGCATTTTCACCCAGAATATCTTGAAGTGGTAAATGCGCTTGTCGAATCAGTTGCTCAAGTTTATGTGGAGCAATCGAAACCTTTAAATGTAGATTTCCCTCATCATCATAATGTTCGCTTTGGATGACATTTAGTGCATAAAGTTGAGTCCGCAATTTGCCATACGCAGGTTTTAGGATGAGTTCAAAATTTTGTAATTGCCCCATTAAGCATTCTTGTACGGCTTGTTTGAGGAGGTCTAATCCTTGTCCTGAATGTGCAGATACATAAACTCGATCAGGTAAATGCGGTTCAGCATATATAATTTTGGGTTCATCACCACTTAAATCAATTTTGTTATATACCCTCAAAACGGGTGCATCTGCGCTAATTTCTTTGAGTACACCTTCTACCGCTTCAATTTGTTCATGCATATCAGGGCTATGACTATCAATCACATGCAGTAAAAGTGTCGCTTCAAGGGTTTCTTCCAAGGTGGCTTTAAATGACTCTACCAAGTCGTGTTGCAGGTCACGAACGAAACCGACCGTATCGGCAAGGACAACGGTGCCAATACCATCCCAGTCTAAACGCCGCAATGTTGGATCAAGCGTGGCAAACAACTGGTCGGCAGCATAAACATCACTATTGGCTAAGATGTTGAACAGGGTTGATTTGCCCGCGTTGGTATAACCGACCAAAGATACCGTCGGAATGGCCGCTTTTTGTCTTGCTGCACGACCCTGCATACGGGTGTGTTGGACTTTGACCAGTTTATCTTTTAATTGACTAATACGCACTTTGATCAAGCGGCGATCAGTTTCGAGTTGTGTTTCACCTGGACCTTTGAGTCCAATTCCGCCTTTTTGTTGCTCAAAGCCTGCTGCCCAGCCACGAATCAAACGTGTCGATAAGTATTTCAGTTGTGCCAGTTCGACTTGTAATTTACCTTCATGTGTGCGGGCACGTTGTGCAAAGATATCCAGAATTAATCCTGTGCGGTCAATGACGCGACACTTCATGATTTTTTCCAGATTGCGCTCTTGTGCAGGAGAAAGTGAATGATCAAAGATCACGAGTTCAGCCTCTAAACTTTCTACGAGTTGAGCAATTTCTTCAGCTTTACCTGAGCCAACAAAAAACTTGGGATCGGGCTTATTGCGCTGAACAGTCAGATGTTCAAGTATTGTCGCGCCTGCGGATTGGGCAAGTAGACGAAACTCTTCAACATCCAGATCATCAAGCATATTGACAGCTACACTGACCAGAATGACGCGTTCCCTTTGTTGTACTTGTCCCAAACCGTCTTCCACAGATCACCAAATTCGTTTAACTAAAATGTCCTGCTAAGATAACCCGAGCAGGCATTTGAATCTAGTTTTATAGCCAAAAGGACTAGATTAAACTGTTAAATGCTTGGGCAGTGAGAATCATGGCCCCTGCATATAAAACTGACCAACCCAGAATCTGACGTAACATGGTGGTCATTGAACCTGTAGAATATTGATGTTGTTTCACGGGAGTAGTATGCATAACATGGCTCCTTTGATCTTTAATTTCGATAGTTAAATAATAATCAATCGCAATAATAAATAAAAATTGAATTTTTAAATGTTCATGTTCGGTTTTTATCATCAATACAAGCCCATCAAGTTCAGTATAAAATAGGGCGAAATTGCAATTTAAACAAAAATGATATTTTTATGGCTCAAACGAAATCAGCGACTTCAAAGAACTTAACTCCAGTAGAAAAAGTTTTTTTATATAGTAAAAAATTGGCCACAGGTCTGGGAGTGATTGGTGAAGGCTTTTATTTAGTCTATCGTCATCGACTCTATAAAAATCCAAATAATCCAAAGAATACCCGTTATGTTCAGTACTTTTGTCGTCAATTGTGCAAAGTTTTTAATATTGAGGTTGAAGTACACGGCACAATTCCACGGAATCCATCATTGTGGGTGAGTAATCATATTTCTTGGCTGGATGTTGCAGTATTAGGCTCTGGTGCGAGAGTCTTCTTTTTGGCGAAAGCTGAAATTGAAAAATGGCCAGTCCTCGGGCAGCTCGCGAAGGGCGGTGGCACCTTATTCATTAAACGCGGTTCAGGCGATTCGATTCGGATTCGTGAACAAATCGCAGATTTTTTAAGGAAAGACATTCCCGTTTTATTCTTTCCAGAAGCCACAACGACAGATGGAAAAAGTATTAAACGAGTGCATGGTCGTATTTTGGGAGCTGCAATAGAAGCACAGCGTCCAGTACAAGTCTGTTTGATTTGTTATGTGAATCAACAAGGTGAGTTAGATACGGTGGCACCATTTATTGGCGAAATGACTTTTGCAGAACATGTACAACAAGTTTTGGAAATGCCGAAAGTCACCGCGCATTTACTAACTTTGCCTGAAATTGAGGTACAAGGTCATACGGTGAGCAGTTTAACCGCCGAAGTTCAGCAAAAAATGGAACAAGGTTTAAAAGAGCTGCATGCGAAAGTGTTAAATCATTGATCAAGCAGTGCAAACTTGGAGGGTTTATAAGTGATTTAACATCACATAAATCCTTCAATTGGAAGCCATGATAACATTTTGACGCCTGCTCGTTGCCACCATTTCATACGAGGTTCTTTTTTATAAATTTTAGTGCTATTCGGCATTTGGCGATACCAATTGATATTATGATTGGCATCCAGCACCAGTTTATACGCATAATGAGTCAATTGTTGATCCATGGTTTGGTGAATACTTTTCGCTAAACTCGGACTATTTAAAATGACGCCGATTTCGGTATTTAAATAGGCTGAACGCGGATCAAAATTAAAAGAACCGATAAACACTTGTTTTTGATCGAGTGTCATCATTTTGGCATGTAGGCTTGAATTGCTCAGACCTTTTAGACTAATTTTAGCTTCTTTGGCTAATTCGCGAGTATCTTTATTCAACTCCTCTTCATCCAGCGTGGGCAAAAACTCATAAAGCTGGACGCCATTTTCCAATAGTTCCTTACGATATTTGCCATAAAAGGCATGTACGATCGAAACGTCATTGGCTTTAAAAGAATTGGTTAATACCCGAACCTGTACGCCATTTTGTGCCAATTCACTTAAATGTTTGGCGCCCTGTTTTTCAGGTACGAAATAGGCAGAAACTAAATCAACATTTTCTTCTGGTTTTTGCAGATTTTTAATCAGTTGAAAGTTTAAATGCTGTTCCTTTTTGGCTTTGCCACGAATTTTATCAGGTGAGTCTTTAACCACTTTCGCCTGAACCCAATCAAACTGGATATTACTATTAAACCATTGGTCAAAGGCATGTGATCGTGCAGCCAAGTTCAGATAGTTTTGTACATTTGCCAGTTCGTAATGTTCATCAAGCTGACGTTTTAGTTCTGGATAGCGTAAATAATGCGTTTTAGCATTGACGATATTAATCACAGAGTAGGCATATTTATCATTCCAGTAATCATCAAAAGAATGAACAATATCATCTACAGCCGAGCCAACCAACATGACATCGACATCGGAAAATTGATAATTATCACTGCTGTTATAGTATTGATTGGTCATGTTGCGCCCCCCAATCAGCGCAATCTGATCATCGGCGATAAAGCTTTTATTATGCATGCGACGATTAATGCGCTTTAAGTCGAGTACCATATCGATGGCACGAAACTTACGGAAGCGATAGGGATTAAACAGTTTGACTTCTATATTTTGATGCTGTGACAATGCCAGTAAAACCGCTTCCATTTGTTTGGCATTGTTATCATCTATCAATAAACGTACTTTGACGCCACGATCCGCAGCCCGAATAATGGCATGTAAGGCTAAAGCGCCAACGCGGTCGTTGTCCCAGATATAGTATTGTAGATCCAGACTTTTTTCGGCTTTATCAATCAACTTTAGACGTGCTGTAAGCGCTTCAAGTGGATCATAAAGCAGGTGATAACCTGTCAGCCCTTGATTTTGCTGACGTAGAGGTTCTACGACTTTGGCAAGCGTGGTGTGTGATGTATCGACTTGGCTTGCTAACTGGATGATCTCATGACCAGGTTTGGGCAGCGTATTGCATCCGCTTAAACTCAATACCAGCATACAACTGACGCCAAGCAAAAAGTGCCTACTTATTTGCTTTTTTGCAGTAAAATTAGGGTATTGTGTAGTTAAGCGGAATGTTTTTGCCATAGTGTATGCATCAATAATGTGGCCTAGAGTATAATTCTTGATTAGCCAAAGATAAATAACTGAAACAAAATCACTCATCCTGATGAGTCTTTCAGTGTTTAAGATGCTATTTAAGATCATTTGAGAATAGCTATGTGGGATTTTAATTCGATTATTTTTTATTTCTATCTGATTTTTGTTGTTCTCGCAATTTGGGCGGTTTCACAAGCTTGGCGTAGTCAGGCCTGTACCGAAACCATTCACCCTTTTAAAGCCTTTGTGCATTTGCTGGTGTTTTATTTATCTTATTTACTGTTTCCTCTGGTTATTTTTACGCTTTATGCGGGATGGTCTGGTTACTTTTCATTGCATCAGAGTGTTTTCATTTTTTTATTAAGTGTTTTTCTGATTTATGCACGTTTTATCGAGCCGCATTTGGTACATGTTCGTCAGCATCAGTACCGTTTAAATCCGAATCAACCTTTTGCAAAATCGGTCAAAGTGGCTTTGATTGCAGATCTACATGTCGGTTTATATTCTGGTCATGAGCGTCAATTACGCATTATTGTCGAAAAGCTGAATCAGGCACAACCCGATATTGTGGTGGTGGCTGGGGATTGGACCTACGAGCCAGAACATAAACTCGTTGAAGAATTACAAGTATTACGCCAGATACAAGCTCCTGTTTATTCTGTACCCGGTAATCATGATGAACAATACCCCGGCCCGCCGATTCAGGAATTGCTGAAACATGCTTTAGATGTCAATGATGTGATCGATATTGAAGGAAAAATTGTTGAGTTTGATGAGTTCCGTCTGATCGGAATCGGGGACTTATGGGCGGGTAAAACCGATATGCGGTTTATGCCAGAATTACCGCAAGATAAGCCGTGGCTGATTTTATCGCATAACCCAGATACGGTCGATATGGTGCCCGAACTTCCTTCACGCCCTTTAATGCTCTCTGGACATACGCACGGAGGGCAAGTTGAATTGCCGTGGATTACCAATTACATCATGAAAAAAGTCTCAATTTTAGGACATAAAAAGGGTTTTTATGAACATGAGCATGCGGATGTTTTTGTCACTGTAGGTACAGGCATGGTCGGTGTGCCTTTTCGATTTCGGGTGCCACCCACGATTGATATTATTGAATTGATTTAAGAAATTTTTCTTCAATGCGTTAAATTAAAAAAACCAGCAAGCGCTGGTTTTTTCATCAAATTGGTTTAAATCTGATTATTCACATCTTCGTTTTTAGTTTCACGGATCAGCAAAAACGCAATCAATGATAAAATAGACGCTGCTGTCAAATAATAACCGACTGCTTGTAAACCATAAGTTTCAGCTAACTTGGTGGCAATCAAGGGTGCAAAAGATGCGCCTAAAATACCTGCAAGGTTAAAAGTCAACGCTGAACCTGTATAACGCACTGACGTTGGAAATAGTTCTGAAAGTACAGTTCCAATTGGACCATAAGTGAGTCCCATAATCGACAAACCAATACACAAAAACAGGAACACCACCAAAGTATTGCCTGATGCAAGCAGATCAGAAAAGAACAAACCAAAAATAGCAGCGGCGATACAAACCCCAATCGATGTTGCTTTGCGACCAAATTTTTCAGCAAAAATAGCGGAAAGGGGAATAAATGCGGCAAAACATAAAGTCGCGAATAATTGCATTTCCAGAAATTGTCCACGTGCATAACCAAGATGGGTGGTTCCCCAGTTCAAAGCAAATACAGTAGTTAAATAGAACACAACAAAGGTACATACCGCACCAATCGTTCCCAGTACCAGTTGTTTGGTGTGCTTGGTGACCACTTCGGTAAATGGAATATTCACTTCTTTCTGCTTATCTAATACTTTCTGAAAAGCAGGAGTTTCATGCAATTTTAAACGGATATATAGGCCAACTAACACGAGGATTGCACTGGCAATAAATGGAATACGCCATCCCCACTGCATAAATGCTTCATCTGGCATTAATGCGCCAAGCGTTAAAAATGAACCCGCCGCTAAAATAAAACCAATCGGTGCACCGAGTTGCGGGAACATGCCATACCATGCACGTTTACCTTCTGGCGCATTTTCAGTTGCGAGAAGTACAGCGCCACTCCATTCACCGCCTAATCCTAAGCCCTGACCCAAACGACATAATGCAAGCAATAATGGCGCAACAATGCCAATTTGAGCGTAAGTAGGTAATAAGCCGATACACACGGTTGAAATTCCCATTGTCAGTAAGGCAGCAACAAGAGTTGCTTTGCGGCCAATACGATCACCTAAATGTCCAAAGAGTGCAGCACCAATCGGGCGCGCAATAAAGGCAATCGCAAAAGTAGCTAAAGACTGTAGCATGGCAGCACTGCCACTACTTGCAGGGAAAAACAGATGTGGAAAAATCAGGACTGCCGCTGTGGCATAAATATAAAAGTCAAAAAACTCGATCGTTGTTCCAACGAGACTCGCAGTTAAGACACGGAATTTTGAGTTACTGGCAACAGCAGGTGCTGTGGTTGCAGAGGTAGAGGATGACGCCATAAAGGAACCTTACACTTCGTAAAAATAAAAAAATTTGTTTTTAAAAGCGTAATCTTTTTAAAAAAGGCGTAATTTCTTAAAAAAATAACGAGTAGTAGATTTCTTTCATAACTATATAACTATTTAGTTAAATGCTCTTTATTTTTCTCCCTCAAGGAGAATAAAAAAAGGACTGATGAAAGAAATCGAATCTAAATATTCAATACCAATCAGGGTCGCTGAACATAGTATTCAAAATAGACTAGATGACGTACCAATAGATCGAAAGGAATTGTAATCCCGCGCCCATCAATACAAAAATATGCCAGATTGCATGGGTATATCTTACCTTTTTTAGCGCATAAAACAATGCTCCGATCGTATAAGCTAACCCGCCAGTCACTAAAAAAATCAGTGCGTCTTTACTCAAATATCTTTGCATATCATCAATAAGTAACACAGCTGTCCAACCCATCAGCAAATAGGCAATCAGGGAAATTTTTTGAAACCGATGAATGAAAATTAATTTGAAAAGTGTCCCAATGAAGGCGATCACCCAGAGTGCAATCAAGAGATAGTGTGCTTTGGCCGTTGGAATAGCAATACTTAAAAAAGGGGTGTATGTCCCTGCGATGAGATAATAAATCGCGGTATGATCCAGTTTTTTATACCAATGTCGTTTTTCTTTGGTTTTGGCAAAATGATACAGCGCAGAACTACTAAAGACTAAAATTAGGCTGAAACAATACGCCCATAAACCCACCCATTGACCTGTGCTGAGGTCATGTGCCTTGATCAATAAAAAAAACGAAGCCATGATTGCCAGTACAGCACCAGCCGTATGGCTCCATGCATTGAGCTGTTCCTCCAGAGGATCATAATCAAGTACAGGAAACTGAGACATTTTTAGATCATTTTATTAAAAGTACAAGTGTATAGTAATTCAATTTTGTTTTTAAAGTAAGACGTTTTAAACTAGAGCGGCAAATAAATAAGGTTTTTACTATGTCCGCTTTGGTAACTCATTCTCCTCAAGAGCAGCAGTTCCTAGAATTGATACAACAAATGATTCAAAGTCAGCAGTTTGAACGACTGATTTTGAGTCAATATCAAGGTACAGAGACAGAGCTTGAGAAAATTACATTCCGAATGGTTGAGTTACAGCAACAAACGAAATTAAGTGCGCTGTATCATTATAAAACTAAAGACGTGACTAAGAATTATGATTTAGCTGAATCATCTGGGGTCATTCAAGAATTGATGTCTTTATGCAAGCAAGCCAATTTGTTTGCGCACAATGTTGAAGCTCAATTGAAAAAAAATAAGAAAAAAGCACTACTGAATATTCAACAACATACGAAACCGAGTCTGGAGCATTCGAAACCGACTCAGCAACATAATCGTGAAAAAGAACGCTATGTTGATCAGGCCAGTCCATTTTTACAGTATTTAGGAATTACAGAGGCCAATGGAAAAATTATTCCTGCGATGGCGCGTAAATGGAAACAGATTAATAAATTTATTGAAATTTTTTCACATGCTTACGAGCAAATTGAGATAAAAAAAGATCAGATTAATATTGTCGATTTTGGTTCAGGCAAGGGCTATCTGACCTTTGCCTTGTATGATTATTTACAGCAGCAAACAGCGACTCAGCCTGTCGTCACAGGCGTTGAGTTACGTTCTAATCTGGTCGAGTTTTGTGAGGATGTTGCTAAACGGTCAGGTTTTCATCATCTTGATTTTTTTGAAGGGGATGTCAGAACTTATCAGACCGAGCAGCTTGATGTCATGATTGCTTTACATGCCTGTGATATTGCAACAGATTTTGCGATTCATACAGGCATTCGTTTAAATGCTTCGATGATCATGTGCGCGCCGTGTTGTCATAAAGAATTAAGACCACAGTTGCACAGTCCATCAGTGTTAAAACCGATGTTACAGTTTGGTATTCATGCAGGGCAACAAGCTGAAATGCTGACCGATACTTTACGTGCCTTATTGCTCAAAGCCTATGGTTATGAAGTTAAGGTTTTTGAATTTGTATCACTGGAGCATACCAGTAAAAATAAAATGATTTTGGCCACAAAGCGTAAAGATATCGATCAACCTGATGCACAAATTCTGGGGCAGATTCAGGCATTAAAACAGATGTATGGGATTGAAAAACAAACACTGGAATTGCTCTTAAATGACCAGATCGCAATTGAGAATGTAGGATGTAAATGTTAAATGATGGATAAAACTACGCTGGATCTGCAACTAGATATTCAAATAGGTGATTGGAATAGCTTGCAACCTGATGCCAAACTGATTCGGACCTTGGTGTTTGTTGAAGAACAACACATTCCCGAGGCGGAAGAATGGGACGCTCATGATGCAATCTCGCAGCATTTCGTCGTGTATCATGAAGCTCAACCGATCGCGACAGCGCGGTTGTTAGAAGATCGGAGTATTGGGCGAGTGGCCGTTCTAAAGGCTTATCGGGGCTTTAATATTGGATATAAGCTGATGCAAGCCATCATTGATTATGCCAAACAGCAAAACTTGCCTGATTTAAAGCTCTCTGCACAGGTATATGCAACGGGTTTTTATGCGCGATTAGGTTTTTGTCAACGCGGTGATATTTATGATGATTGTGGTATTCCTCATATTGAAATGTTTTTATCTTTAGATGATTAACCCTTAACATTCAGGTTTTGGTAGCATTTCGTGCAAAATAAGATTTGATAAAGAACCTAAAAACCAGTCGTTTTCAATGACTATGAGAACTGTCGTTGAGGTGTTAAAAAGACTTCTTTCATCATTGCTTAAACCCTGTTTGTTTTTCTCCCATAGGGAGAAATAAAGGGAATTTACGAAAGAAGTCTAAAGTTTAAATGTTTTTGAATAGGCGGTAGGCTTGTCGCCAAAAGATTACGGTATTTACAGCAACGTAAATCCAAAGATAAAGAAACACTTCAAAATACAAACTAAATTGAGAAAAAAATGAATCAAAACCAAAATATCATTCCTGTGTTACGCATTTTTGATGTGGAAAAGGCCAAAGTTTTTTATCTTGATTTTTTGGGTTTCCAACTAGATTGGACGCATCAGTTTGAAGAGAACTTTCCGCTTTATATGCAAATTTCTAAAGATCAATATTGCTTACATTTAACGGAACATTATGGGGATTGTAGCCCAGGTGCATTGGTACGGTTGCATTTAGTGGAATTAGAACAATTTGTTCAACAACTCTTAGATCAAAATGCCCGATTTGCCAAACCACAGATCGAAACCGTGCCGTGGGGAAATTTAGAATTATCGATTCGTGATCCCTTTTCAAATCGTCTAGTGTTTTGGAAAGATCAGGCAGAAACCTGATCTTTTAACTGTTTAGGGCAGGGTTTTCCATTGCTCAATCGCCGCAAATCCTGTTTCCAGACCGACTTGATAGGTATATTGCAACTTGTTGCGATCTTTACAAAGACGATTTGCCAATCCTTTTTTATCGGGAATGCAAACTTCAAGAATGTGTTGTGGTTGCTGAGTTGAAAGGGGCTGACGCAGAAAATTGACAGAATCATTATAACGATGGCAGCGTTCTTTTAGACTCAATGCAAAGCCTTGATTATTCCTGACGATATATTTTGCTAAAAATTGATCGCCTTTACTACTGGCTTTAAAATAATGCTGCGGACGTGTGCGAATCACCATCAGCTTGCTCACATCAGCTTGTTGCGCTGCCCACTGTACAGGTAAGGCATCTGCGACACCGCCGTCAAAATAAGGCTCACCCATAATTTGGACAGGATGACGAGTCAATACAGGAATAGTGCTCGATGCACGTAAAGCATCCAGTAGATTGTCTTGACCTGCTCGTAAATATTCTGCACGACCACTGAGCGCATGAGTCAATACCATATAAAAATCAGGATTTTGTGAAAATAATTTTTGTTGATCAAGCGGGTGTTCAGTTTCGCCAACTTGCCACATCCATTCTAAATCAAGTAAATCACCGCCTTTCAAGAAGCGTTTATAACTGATAAATTCTGGACGTAAAGAATGATCAATATAAAAATTAAGTGTACGACCTTTTTGACCTGCCAGATAATTGGCAAGATTGGTAGAACCCGAAGACACACCGACATACAGATCAAACGGATTAAATTGCTGTTCTAAAAAGGCATCGAGTACGCCCGCAGTAAAAGCACCGCGCATACCACCGCCTTCAACGATAAGTGCCTGACGTTGTATTGCTGACATGATATTTTCCAGTGTTAATGTTGCGCTTGATGTTGCGAATGTGCATCCGTAGGCGTGGACTGTTGAGTTGGCGCTTCATCATTTTGCTGATTTTCAGATGCGGGTTGCGATGTCGTTTTGAGTTGGTAATGACCTTTTTTCGCTTCCTGATTGGGCATATAGTCAGGTTCGCTGGACATGGCCAAGTATAAAAAAGTGAAAAATATCGTGGTAATCGCCGCCACAATGATAATAAATTTCCAACCTAAAGCTGTTGATTCAGCATCATTGCCAGAAGATGATTTACTCATAAATGAGTCCAACCGTCAAAATAAACAAAGAAAAATAAGTGGTTGTTATAGCATAAAATTGAAAAAAAGAGAGAATTTAAATATAAAGTCTATTCAATACAATGATATAAAAACGCACACCAGATTTAAATTTGGTGTGCGTTGTGATGAGCATGCGTATGTTTAGCGAATGATGTCCCTCTTTTGTGCTTGGTCTCTCAATAATTGCGGAGGAGTGAAGCGTTCTCCATATTTTGCAGCGAGTTGTTCAGCACGTTGTAGTGACTTTTCAACTCCGTTTTGATTGAGGAATTGAATCGCGCCACCTGTCCACGGGGCAAAACCAATGCCAAAAATTGAACCGACATTGGCATCAACAACAGATTCTAAGACGCCTTCTTCATAACAGCGCAAAGTATCCAATGCTTGAACAAATAAGAAGCGATCAATCATCTCCTGTTCCGAAATATCATTCTCTTTTGTCCAGCGGCTGAGTCCATCCCATAAATGTTTTTTGCTATTTTCAGGATAGTCATAAAAACCTGCACCTGCCGCTTTACCTTTACGGTTGAGTTCATGAATCATGGTATGTACCACCTCATCCACATGGGTTTTTGGCAGATATTTACCTTCTGCTTGTAATGCTTTGCGTGTTTCACTGGCAACATGTTCAGACAAGGTCAAAGAGACTTCATCTTGAATCGCCAATGGGCCAACGGGCATACCTGCTTTCAATGCTGCCATTTCAATCTTAGCTGGATGGACACCTTCAGCAAGTAAACGCATACCTTCCTGAACGAACGTACCAAACACACGACTGGTAAAGAAACCACGACTGTCATTCACCACGATTGGCGTCTTGGCAATTTGTTGCACAAAGTCGTAAGCTTTAGCCAGTGTTTCAGCAGAGGTTTGTTTACCTTTAATGATTTCGACCAATTGCATTTTATCGACTGGACTAAAAAAATGTAATCCAATGAAGTTTTTGGCATCTTTACTGGCTGTTGCTAAACCTGTGATTGGCAAAGTTGAGGTATTGGATGCAAAAATACCGCCATCAGCTAAATACTGTTCAGCTTCTTGAGTCACCTTCGCTTTGAGTTCTTGATTTTCAAATACCGCTTCAATGATTAGATCACAGCCTTGCAGATCAGTTGCATCGGCCGTTGCGGTAATTAAAGACAGGATTTGATCACGTTTTTCAGCGGTCATGCGGCCTTGTGAAACACGTTTATCGAGTAACTTTTGCGAATAAGCTTTGCCTTTTTCAGCATTTTCCATGGATACATCTTTAAGGACAACAGGAATGCCCTTGATTGCTGTTGAATAGGCAATACCTGCACCCATCATGCCTGCACCTAAAACACCCACTTTGGTTGCTTGCCATTTTGCAACTTCAGCAGGACGGCTTGCACCAGACTTGATTGCATTGAGACCATGCCAGAATGTACCAATCATATTCTTGGAAATCTGACCGATGGCGAGTTGGGTGAAATAACGTGATTCGATACGCAAAGCGGTATCCACATCCCCCTGTGCGCCTTCTACTGCTGCCGCCATAATGGCTTCAGGCGCAGGGTAACAGCCTTTGGTTTTATCACGTAGCATCGCAGGAGCAATCGCCAATACCTGAGCCACCGCGGGAGTACTTGGACTGCCACCAGGAATCTTGTAGCCTTTGACATCGAATGGTTGTTGTGACTTTGGATTGGCTTTGATCCATGCAATGGCTTTATCTAAAAGCTCTTGTTCATTCTCAGCGGTGTCATGCACCAAACCAAGCGATTTTGCCTTATCCACGCCAAATTGCTTACCTTCCATTAAGAATGGAAATGCATTTTGTAAACCGAGCAGACGGACCATACGCACGATACCACCACCACCTGGTAGTAGACCTAAAGTGACTTCAGGTAAACCAAACTTGGTTTTAGGGTCGTTGATTGCAATGCGGTAATGGCAACCTAAAGCAATTTCCCAACCACCGCCTAATGCAGTACCATTCAGCGCAGCTACAACAGGAACGCCTAATGTCTCAATCGTGCGTAGGTCACCTTTAAGTTTATCAACCATCTTGAAAAACTCAGTGGCATGTTCAGGTTGAACCTGAATCAGTTCGTCCAAATCACCGCCTGCAAAGAAGGTTTTTTTGGCAGAACGGAAAATAACACCTTTGAGATCAGTTTCAGCTTTGAGCTTTTGGCTGACTTCATCTAGTGAATCACGAAATTCTGCATTCATGGTATTCGCAGATTGACCCGATGAATCAAGGGTAAGAATTACAATATTGTCAGCGTTTTTTTCGTATTGAATTGCGCTCATATCTTTGTCCTAAATTATTTTTTTAAAACGCTGGCGAAGCAGAGCTTGCGAGGCGGAAATATTTGAAAAAAGCGCAGTTTACGATGTGTAAATGATCATTTTGAAAGTGTTTCCAACGTGGCAAGATCAATCCAGCCAGTTTTTATACCAACTCAATGATGGTGGCAATCCCCATCCCACCGCCGACACATAAGGTTGCCAGACCACGTTTCTTGCCCTGACGCTCCAACTCATCTAGCAATGTACCTAAAATCATGGCACCTGTTGCACCCAATGGATGACCCATCGCAATCGCACCACCATTCACATTGACTTTCTCGGCTGGAACGTTCAGTTCATTGATAAAACGCATTACTACGGCAGCAAAAGCCTCATTGACTTCAAATAGGTCGATGTCATCAATGGTTAAGTCTGCTTTTTCCAATGCTTTACGTGCAGCAGGCGCAGGACCTGTGAGCATGATGGTTGGGTCTGTACCGACCAATGCTGTTGCAAGCACTTTGGCACGTGGTTTTAAGCTTTGTTCTTTGACTGCTTTTTCAGAAGCCAATAACACCACAGCAGCACCATCAACAATCCCTGATGAATTGCCTGCATGGTGAACGTGATTAATTTTTTGAGCCTCTGGATATTTCTGTAAAGCAACTGCATCGAAACCCATTTGTCCCATCATTTCAAAGCTGGCATTAAGTTTTGCTAAGCCTTCAACCGTGGTAGAACCTCTCATAAATTCATCTTTTTCTAAAATCATGACACCTGAATGATCTTTGACAGGGACAACTGATTGATCAAAGTAACCATTGGCTTGAGCCGCCGCCGCTTTTTGTTGTGAACCGACTGCAAATGCATCCACATCTGCACGGCTATAACCATCTAAAGTCGCAATCAGGTCAGCACCAACACCTTGCGGTACAAAAGAGGATTTTAAATTGGTTTCAGGATCAAGCGCCCATGGACCGCCATCAGATCCCATCGGGATGCGTGACATGGATTCCACACCACCTGCAACGACCAAATCTTCCCAGCCTGAACGCACTTTTTGAGCGGCTAAATTTACTGCTTCTAAGCCTGAGGCGCAAAAACGATTAATCTGAACGCCAGCCACATCATCATTCCAGCCTGCGGCAATTGCTGCGGTTTTTGCAATATCACCGCCCTGATCGCCTATAGGGGTCACGCAGCCCAAAACAATATCATCAACTTTTGAGGTATCAAATTGATGACGCTGTTGTAGCTCATGAAGCAAGGTCGTGACCAAAGTAATGGGTTTGACTTCGTAGAGTGAGCCATCTTTTTTTCCTTTCCCGCGTGGCGTGCGGATGGCATCGATGATATAAGCCTCGCTCATCATTCTTCCTTTTATAACCTTAAATATTTTTATGCTTTTGAGTGTAATGGATTTTAGACCCAACACAATGACGATAAGGTCATCTGGTGGATGATGATTTTTGCCAATGCTTTGTCTGATATAGAAACTTGATCAAGCATCGCTTGATGAGTAAACTATGCAGCCATAAAAAAACAATCTATTTATATGAAATTTATTAATATTATTGGCACAACAGGGTCAGGGAAAAGCACACTCGCCAAACAACTTTCTAAGCAATTAAATCTTGTTTATATCGAATTGGATGATTTACTTTGGTTGGATGACTGGCAGGAATCTTCAAATGAGGCTTTGTTTTTAAAGCTGAAAATAGCAACCGAGAATGCTGATACAGGATGGGTATTAGATGGCCTTTATACACGCACCATTCCAATGATTATGCAACAAGCAGATATGGTAATTTGGCTGGATTATCCATTTTGGGTGAATCTGTATCGTCTTACTCGACGAACATTAAAAGGTTTAGTGAATCAAAAACCATTGTGGAAACATTCAAATAATCGGGAAAATTTAAAATTGATTCTGTCTAAACAATCAATTTTTGTTTGGTTAATCAAATCCTATCCTAAAAATCGAAAAAAATATTTAAACTTAATGAAAAACCCTGATTATCAACATATCCAATTTATTCGACTCACTTCGCCTCAGCAGACAAAAGAATTCTTAAATCGGCTAGGGGTAATGTAATGACTAGTATTAAAGCAAAAGCCCTGTGTATTTTCCGATATGAGAATAAATCTTTGCTTTCTTTTGGGTATGATCCCAGCAAAAATGAGCATTATCTAAGACCGATAGGCGGTGGTATTGAATTTGGAGAAACCTCCTTACAAGCAATAGAAAGAGAGGTACTTGAAGAAATTAATCAACAAATTACCCATCCAAAACTTCTAGGCGTATTGGAAAATTTATTTAGTTTGGATGGTCAGCAAGGGCACGAAGTTGTTTTTGTGTATGAAGCAGAATTTGTTGATCCCACATTATATAGCCAGACTAAAATAAACGGCTATGAATCCGATGGTTCAACTTATATTGCGCAATGGATGACGTTACAGCAGCTTGTTTCAGAACAATATCCTGTCTATCCAAAAGGAATAGAGCAGTGGCTTTTCGCTAATAGACAGCCTAATCTTTAGACTGTCTATCTACAAACTACAAAGCTAAACCTTAATGATAACCGTGTAATTGTCGATATAAACCTGGCGTAACCCCAGTCCATTTTTTAAAGGCACGGTGGAAGGTGCTGGTTTCACTAAATCCAACCTGTTGCGCAACATCTTCAAGGGTCAAATCTGGATTTAGCAACAAGTGAATGGCGGCATCTCGACGCAAAGCATCTTTGACACCTTGATAACTTTTACCTTCCGCAGCCAGACGGCGGCGCAGTGTTTGCGGAGAAAGATAAAGCATAGATGCCACATCATTAAGCGTTGGCATTTCCTCACCAATCTGACTTTTAAGGACATCACGGATGCGTGAAGTCAGAGAATTGGTGTTTTTAAATTTGACCAAAAGCTGCGCAGGTGCAGCTTTTAAAAATTCTTCTAGTGTTTTCTCATTTTGGCGAATCGGTAAATCCAGATAATCTGCCGCAAAGGTGATTTCGGTACGTGGCATGTCAAATTGCATCACAGGGGCAAAAAATAATGCGTCGTATTCATCGGCATGTGCAGGACGAGGATAACCAAAATGAACCCGTTCAAGTGGCAAACGACGTTCAATCAACCACGAAGCCAAACCATGCCAGATCATTAGCATACTTTCGGTAATAAAATGATCAGGATCCAGACTTTTAGGAATCATCGGTACCAGACGCGCTTCATGTTTGTCACGTTCTAAAGTGACCGACCACTCATCACCAAAAAGTTTATAAAATTGAGAAGATAAATCTAGTGCTTCGCCTAGTGTCTTTGCATGAATAATCAACTGGCACATAATGGCAAAAGTGCCTAAACGGCGTGGTTGAACATCAAAGCCAACATGCTCATCCTGAGTGACCATCCAGAGCATTTTGATAAAACGAGTGTACTGTTCTGGTGAAATACGCGCTTTGGGTTGACGTAATAATTCTGCTTCAATCCCAACATGCGAAAGCAGGGTTTCGACATCCATGCCTAGGCGTTTAACACCAGTCAAAGCCGCATTCACGAAATGGATACTAATGGTATCGCGACTCATGTTAAATCCTTCAGTCTCTTTTATGTTCACTTTTGATTGACCTAAATGACTCTAAAAAATGTTCAATTGGCGATTTACAACAACAGCAAATCACTTTTTACATGTTAAATTGCCGAAATGATCAAGGTAAATGGCTGAACATGACATTGTTTTGATTCTTTTATATCCCTAAGATGACTAAAAAGACAATAGTTTTAGGATGAAAATAAGCATGACAACGGCATTAAACGGACTGAAAATACTGGATTTTTCAACATTGTTACCGGGGCCATTTGCCACGATGTATCTGGCGGATATGGGGGCAGAAGTGATTCATATTGAGTCACCAAGTCGGCCTGATCTGGTTCGGATTATGCCGCCTTATGCCAATGGTCAAGCCACATCGCATAGCTATCTCAACCGTAACAAACAATCGATTGCACTCGATTTGAAGGATCCTGCCAGTATTGATTTGATTAAATCGAAAATTTCAGAATTTGATATTGTAGTTGAACAATTTCGTCCTGATGTCATGCGACGACTTGGGCTGGACTACGCCACATTGTCGGCGATCAACCCTCGCCTTATTTATTGTTCCATCACGGGATATGGGCAAACAGGCAGTTATAAGGATCGGGCAGGGCATGACATTAATTATTTAGCCTTGTCTGGCATTATGGGACATAGTGGGCGGGTACAGAGCGGGCCACCGCCATTGGGGATTCAGATTGCCGATGTGGCAGGCGGTTCGTTACATGCGGTGATTGGTATTTTGGCGGCTGTGGTAGAGCGGAGTCAAAGTGGACAAGGGCAATATATTGATATTTCCATGACCGATTGTGTGGCGGGGCTTAATAGTATGGCAGCTTCGGCAAGTCTGGCAGCAGATGTTGTGCAGCAACCTGAGCAGGCGATATTAAATGGCGGTAGTTTTTATGACTATTATCTAACCAAAGATGGGCGCTATATGTCAGTAGGTAGTCTTGAACCACAATTTATGACAGGACTTGCAGCGGCACTGGATTTACCCATTTTATTAGAAAAAGGGGCATCATTTCATCCAGAAGATCGACAATTGGTTAAACAAGCATTGGCAGATCAATTTAAAACCCAAGATTATGCGCATTGGCATCATGTATTTGCTGGGTTAGATGTCTGTGTTGAACCTGTTTTAAGTTTAGAAGAAGCATTGCATACCCCTCTTGCTGTTGAGCGAGGTTGGGTGGTCGATGTGCCGTTATCTGAACAAACTGATCAAACTGAACCTCAGTTGGCTTGCCCGATTAAATTTTCAAGATCACAACCACGCTATGATTTTATTGGGCAGGGCTTAGGGGATGGGAAATGGTGACAAATTAAACGAATAGCTACAATAAAAGTGATTTTAATCAAACAATTAACATTTTGAATAAATTGTTATGCTTTGAATTATCGTAATCTTTATCGCATAAATATATAAAAAGGTTACGTAAACATGACAATTAATTCATCTTTAGTTGTTTCTTGTTTATCTGTTTTATCGCTCAGTATTTTTGCTCAAACCTCGCACGCTGCATCCGCATTTGATTCATCAAGTCCGTGGATGTTTGGTGATTGGAATGGAAAACGTACTGAGTTACAGCAACAAGGATATGACTTAAGTTTAGGTTATACGGGCGAATTGGCAAATGTTCTGGATTCAAAAAAAACCTCGAATCATGGTACAGAATATGCCGATCAATTCTCATTGGGTGCGCATCTTGATCTCAGCAAAATCGCAGGTTGGGAGGATACTGAAGCACAAATCACCATAACTGAACGTAATGGGCATTCACTGTCTCAAACTTCACCTGCGCTAGATGGACATTTAAGTTCAACACAGGAAATCTGGGGACGTGGTCAAACTTGGCGTTTAACTGACCTCTGGATTAAAAAGAAATTTTTTGATCAGGCGCTGGATATTAAAGTTGGTCGTTTTGGTGAGGGCGAAGACTTTAATAGTTTCGACTGCGATTTTCAAAACCTTGCTTTATGTGGTTCGCAAGTGGGTAACTGGGTCGGCGATCAATGGTATAACTGGCCAGTGAGTCAGTGGGCATTACGCGTTAAATACAATTGGCAGCCCAATTTATATACTCAAATTGGGGTATATGAATACAACCCAGAAAATCTGGAGCGCGGTAAAGGTTTTAACCTGAGTACCGATGGTTCACATGGCGCGATTATTCCTGCTGAGGTGGTTTGGTCTCCGAAATGGGGTACACAAGCACTCAATGGCGAATACCGTCTGGGCTATTATTACAGTACTTCGGATGCCGCAGAAATTAATCATCCACAACAAACGTCACATAAACAAGGTGGCTGGTTGGTTGCCAAACAACAGCTTACTCGAGTGAATGATCAATCAGATCGCGGTCTGAGTGGATTTATTAACCTCACGCTGCATGATTCGGATACCAATACGGTTAAAAATATGCAAAATATCGGCCTCGTTTATAAAGGGCCATTTGAGCAACGTCCACAAGATGATGTCGCGATTGGTTTTGCGCGTATTGAGGTGAACGGTGATTTAGATACCGATCAGGATGAAGAATATAATACTGAGCTTTATTACGGTATTCATGCCAATAATTGGTTAACCATTCGTCCAAATATTCAATACGTACGTCATGTAGGTGCCTATAAAAATGGCGATAACACATGGGTTGGCGGCATTAAATTGCAAACAGCGTTTTAATTTCTATATAAAAAACACAAATGAATAGGGTGGTATTATGACTCAACCATCTTCACACTCAGGGCTCAGAACCTTTACCGTGATTATTGCCATGGTATTTGGGCTGGTCCTGCTCGCTGGAGGTCTCTGGCTTACCTTTTTAGGTGGGTCTTTCTATTATGTAGTAATAGGACTATTGTTTATTGCCTTTGCAATTTTGCTTGGCAAGCGTTCTGTTTCAGCAATCTGGTTATATGCAGCACTCATGCTGGGTACAACTATCTGGGCGATATGGGAAGTCGGAACAGACTTCTGGGCACTTGCACCACGTTTAGATATTTTAGGGTTGTTCGGTTTGTGGTTGCTTATTCCAGCCATTACCCGCGGTATGGTCAATGTTGCGCCAAGCAAGATTGTATTGTCTTCAACACTGGTCATTGCCATTGCGGTAATGGTGTATTCGATTTTTAATGATCCACAGGAAATTAATGGGGTTATTCAAAATCAACAACCTGCAACTGCTCAAAAAGTGGATGGTGTGGCTGAACAAGACTGGCCAGCTTATGGGCGTACCCAAGCAGGTGTTCGTTATTCACCACTCAATCAAATTAATGAACAAAATGTCAAAGATTTAAAAGTGGCTTGGACATTTCGTACTGGCGATTTAAAAAGTGGCAATGACTCTGGAGAAACGACCAATCAGGTCACGCCAATCAAAATTGGCAATGACATGTATATGTGTACCACACATCAATGGTTGATTGCTTTAGATCCTGCAACAGGTAAAGAAAAATGGCGCTTTGATCCAAAACTAAAAGCAGATAAAACGTATCAGCATTTAACCTGTCGTGGTGTTTCTTATTTTGATGCAGCCAATACCGATGGTTTTGCGACCAGTTTGCAAAACAAAACATCGAGTTCAACGGAATGTCCACGTAAGATCATTTTACCCGTCAATGATGGTCGTTTGGTTGCGGTCAATGCAGACACGGGCAAAGCATGTTCTGACTTCGGTACGAATGGTCAGGTTGATCTTCAAAAAGATATGCCTTATGCCTATCCAGGGGGTTATAACCCAACTTCTCCACCAGTTGTCACAGGAACAACAATTGTGATTGCGGGTTCTGTCACCGATAACTACTCAAGCAAAGAGCCGTCTGGCGTAATTCGTGGTTATGACGTCAATACAGGCAAACTGCTTTGGGTATTTGATACAGGTGCAGAAGATCCAAATGCAATTCCTGCGCCGGGTCAGACTTTTGTTCATAACTCTCCAAACGCATGGGCTCCACTTGCTTATGATGCCAAAGCAGATGTGGTTTTTGTGCCAACAGGTGTGGGTACGCCTGATATCTGGGGAGGTGATCGTACTGCGCTGAAAGAGCGTTATGCCAACTCTGTATTAGCCATAAATGCTTCGACTGGGAAATTAATTTGGCATTTCCAAACCACACATCATGATTTGTGGGATATGGACGTACCATCACAACCAACATTGGCCGATGTAAAAGATAAATCAGGTCAAATGGTGCCTGCGGTCTATGTCACCACCAAAACAGGTAATGTCTTTGTACTGGATCGCCGTGATGGTAAGGCGATTGTGCCAATTACTGAACGTCCTGTACCACAAACCGTAAAACGTGGACCTCAAACCAAAGGCGAACATTATTCAGCAACCCAGCCTTTCTCTGATCTAGATTTAGCACCACAAAACAAGCTCACAGATAAAGATATGTGGGGTGGTACGATGTTTGATCAACTGGTCTGCCGTATTCAATTTAAACGGTTGAATTATGATGGTATTTATACACCACCCTCTGAAAATGGTACGTTGGTTTTCCCGGGTAATCTTGGCGTGTTTGAATGGGGCGGTATTTCGGTGAACCCTGACCGTCAGGTTGCGGTCATGAATCCAATTGGCTTGCCATTTGTGAGTCGTCTAATCCCAGAGGATCCAAGCCGTGCGGAAACAGCCAAAGGTGCGGGAACGGAGCAAGGTGTTCAACCAATGTATGGTGTTCCATACGGTGTTGAAATCAGTGCGTTCCTTTCTCCAATTGGTTTGCCGTGTAAACAACCTGCTTGGGGCTATGTGGCGGGTGTGGATTTAAACACCCATCAAGTAGTATGGAAAAAACGGATTGGAACGATTCGTGACAGCTTGCCAAATCTGTTCCAGTTACCAGCAGTTAAAATTGGTGTGCCGGGTCTAGGTGGTTCGATTTCCACAGCAGGAAATGTCATGTTTGTGGGCGCAACTCAGGATAACTATTTACGTGCATTTAATGTGAGTAATGGTAAACAACTTTGGGAAGCACGTTTGCCAGCAGGCGGGCAGGCAACACCCATGACTTATGAGATCAATGGTAAACAATATGTGGTGATTATGGCGGGTGGTCATGGTTCATTTGGCACCAAGATGGGGGACTATCTAGTGGCCTATGCTTTACCTGATGCCAAATAACGAGCAACATGGTTAAATAAATGGAAAAGCTCAGATTAACTCTGGGCTTTTTCATATAAAAGCCGCAATAAAACGTCTTATCAATAAAATCGTTATTAAATATCCAAAAAAAGCATTTTGTTGATGAATCAAAGCTCGTTATGCTATCCGCCTTTACCATGAATCTACTAGCCATACGCCATGTATTTATATACTGATTTCGATCAACAACTGGTCAATGAACGTGTTGCTCAGTTCCGCGATCAAACAGAACGCTATCTTGCTGGAAAGCTTACTGAAGATGAATACCGTCCATTGCGTCTGCAAAACGGTCTTTATGTACAACGTTACGCGCCAATGCTTCGTATTGCTGTGCCGTATGGCTTAATGAACTCAAAACAATTACGTAAAATTGCCGAGATTTCGACGGAATATGACCGTGGTTACGCACACGTTTCAACACGTCAAAATATTCAGTTGAACTGGCCTGCGCTAGAAGACGTGCCTGATATTCTGGCTGAACTGGCTACTGTACAAATGCATGCCATTCAAACCAGTGGGAACTGTATTCGTAACACCACTACTGACCAATATGCAGGTGTGGTCGCGGGAGAAATTGCTGATCCACGTCCGACTTGTGAATTGATCCGTCAGTGGAGTACTTTCCATCCTGAGTTTGCATTCTTGCCACGTAAATTCAAAATTGCAGTGTCTGCATTGGAAGAAAAAGACCGCGCGGCAACCTCGTTTCATGATATTGGTGTCTATATCGTCAAAAATGAAGCAGGCGAAGTTGGTTATAGAATCAAAGTCGGTGGTGGTTTAGGTCGTACCCCAGTCATCGGTAGCTTTATTCGTGAATTTTTACCACGTGAAGATCTCATTGCGTATTTGGAAGCGGTATTGCGTGTGTATAACTTGCATGGTCGCCGTGATAATAAATATAAAGCACGCATCAAGATTTTAGTGAAAGCTTTAACTCCAGAAGTGTTTGCTGAAAAAGTTGAAGCAGAATTTGCACATACGCGTGAGCCTCTAAAAATCCAGCCAGAAACCTTGAAAAAACTGGATGAGGTATTCACACCATTTGACTATCAAAACTTTGAAGATCAGGATTTTACAGCCTTATTTGCTGAGCATCCTAAATTTAAACAATGGTTTAATGTCAATACCAATGCCCATAAGGTTAAAGGTTATCGTATTGTCACCATTAATCTAAAACGTGCAGGGGTTGCGCCGGGTGATATGACCACCGCAGAGATGAATTTGATTGCCGATTTGGCTGACAAATACACCTTTGGTGAACTGCGCACCACGCATGAACAAAACATTTCTTTGGCCGATGTTCCACAAAAAGACTTATTTGAATTGTGGCAAACGCTTGAGCAGAATGACATGGCACGTGCGCATATTGGTTTCCTGACCGATATTATTTGCTGCCCGGGCGGTGATTTCTGTTCATTGGCGAATGCGAAATCGATTCCAATTTCAGAAGCGATTCCCCGCCGTTTTGAAGATTTAGATACCATTTATAATCTGGGTCAACTGGATTTAAATATCTCGGGTTGTATGAATGCCTGCGGTCATCATCACGTCGGGAATATCGGGATTTTGGGTGTCGATAAAAAAGGTGCTGAATTCTATCAAATCACGTTAGGTGGAAACTCAGATCATGATGCTTCGATTGGTGATATTTTAGGACCATCATTTGCAGCAGATGTTATTCCTGATGTAATCGAAGAAATTTTGAATACCTATCTCGATTTACGTACTGGCGAAGAACGCTTTATTGATACGTATCGTCGTGTCGGCATTCAACCATTTAAGGAGCGTGCATATGCTTAATCCAGCCTTACAGGTGCTGCTTAAAGATGGCACGATCGTAGATAATACCTATCAACTGATCGCTGAAGATGGGATTGTTCCTCAAGGTGATGTCGTTGTGACCACAGCGCAACTCGATCAACTGGAGAATATTCAGGGCAAAAAAGCGCTGTATATCACTGTAGATGATTCTCCTGAAACACACGAATTTCCATTGTCTGATTTAGATGCAATTTTGATTGAATTTGCGGGTTTCAATGATGGTCGTGGTTATTCCTTTGCTGCGCTGTTACGCCGTCAAGGTTATCAAGGCGAATTGCGTGCGGTAGGTGATATTTTTAAAGATGTCCTGAATTATTTAAAGCGTTCTGGCTTTGATAGCTTTGTGGTGAAAGAAGGTAAGGATATTCATGAGGCTGCGGCGGGGTTAAATGATTTTAAACATCCGTATCAAGCTTCAACAGCGGTAGCTCAAGCGGAATATCAAACTGGCGCATAATTCGCTCGGTGAGATTTGATAGAAAAGCTAAACTTCGGTTTGGCTTTTTTGTTTGAGCTATTTTGAGATGATAAAAAAACCGTACTCTGATATTTCAGCGTACGGTTTATTTTTACCTTATGAAGATTAAGCTTGTAACTTCGCCAGTAATTCTTCTTTGCTTAAATTGATAGATTCAGCATCGGTACGGCCTTTATATTCAAAGGTTCCAGCGTCCAAACCTTTTTCACCAATCACAATACGATGTGGAATACCTGTCAATTCAAGATCCGAGAATTTAACCCCAGGTCGTTCATTACGATCGTCCAGAAGGACATCATAGCCTTGCGCTTGTAACTCAGCATACAACGCTTCTGCGGCTTCCAGTGTTTTTGGTGATTTGTGCGCATTCATTGGCACAATGGCAATTTCAAACGGTGCAATTGCAGAAGCCCAGATGATGCCTTTGTCATCATAGTTTTGTTCAATGGCAGATGCGACAACACGTGTCACGCCAATACCATAACAGCCCATAGTGACGGTAAGTGGTTTTCCATCGTCACCCAAAACGGTACAGTTCAGCGCTTCAGAATACTTTTGTCCAAGTTGGAAAATATGTCCGACTTCGATCCCCCGTTTGATTTGCAGTACACCTTTGCCGTCTGGAGATGGATCACCATCGACCACATTACGCAGATCATAAACTTCGCTGAACTGTGCATCACGTTCCCAGTTCACACCTGTAGCATGTTTATCAGCTTCATTTGCGCCTGCAATAAAGTCAGATAATACAGATGCAGCGCGATCTACAATCACAGTCACGCCTTTTTCAACTAAGCCTTGAGGGCCAACGTAGCCCGCAGTTAAGCCGAGCTCTTGGAGTTGCGTTTCAGTGGCAAAAGTTAAAGGTGCTGCAATTAAAGGATGGTGCTCTGCCTTAATCTCATTCAGCTCATGATCACCACGCAAAAATAGCGCAATCACAGGGATGTTACCTTTTTCATCAGCATTGCCCTGTACCAGTAAGGCTTTAACCGACTGTTTAGCATCTGCTTTTAAAAATGCGCAGACATCAGCAATGGCTTTCTGATTTGGCGTGTCTACAATCGTTAAGGCTTGTGTCGGTGCAGCGCGTTCACCGACGAGTACCGCTTCAGCTTTTTCAACATTGGCGGCGTAATCGGATTCAGTCGAAAATACGATATCGTCTTCGCCACTGTCTGCCAGAACATGAAACTCGTGCGAACCTGAACCACCAATTGAACCTGTGTCGGCTTGTACAGGACGGAAATTGAGTCCCAAACGTGTGAAAATACGGCAATAGGTGTCATACATATTGTCATAAGTTTCTTGTAAAGATGCCTGATCCACATGGAAAGAGTAGGCATCTTTCATAATAAATTCACGTGAGCGCATCACCCCAAAACGTGGACGGATTTCATCACGGAATTTGGTTTGAATCTGATAGAAATTAACAGGTAATTGCTTATAACTTTTCAGTTCGTTACGTGCCAGATCGGTAATCACTTCTTCATGGGTTGGGCCAAGCACAAACGGATTATCATGACGATCTTTAAAACGTAACAGCTCTGGACCATATTGTACATAACGACCCGATTCTTCCCATAGACTTGCGGGCTGAGTCACGGGCATAAACACTTCTAGTGCGCCTGAACGATCCATTTCTTCGCGTACAATCGCTTCAACTTTATTTAACACACGTACACCCATCGGCAGCCAAGTGTATAAACCTGAAGCCAATTTACGAATCATCCCAGCTCGTAACATGAGCTGATGCGAAATCACTTCTGCATCATTTGGGGTTTCTCTTAACGTTGCAAATAAAAAGCGGCTTGCGCGCATGGAAACTGTCCTAAAAGTTGGCTCTGAAATAGAGCACGATAAAAACACAAGATTATACGATAAAAAATGAGATGAATATTTCACCTCATTCAACAAAGCCCAGATTATGACATTAATTTACGGGTTTGGCGCAACAAGAAATTTTTCAAATCGTCCAAATAGGTAAAAATCACAGGCACTACCACTAGAGTCAGTAGGGTAGACGTGATCACCCCACCAATCACGGCATGTGCCATCGGCGCACTTTGTTCGCCGCCTTCGCCTAGCCCTAAAGCCAATGGAATCATGCCCATCACCATCGCACTGGTGGTCATCAAAATAGGGCGCAAACGGGTTTTACCTGCCTGAATTATTGCATCATAACGGGTTTCACCACGATCCATCGCCTTTTTAATAAAATCAATCAACAGAATCGCATTTTTGGTGACCAGTCCCATCAACATGATGATGCCAATAATCGAAAACAAATTCATGGTGCTTTGAAATAAAAATAACGCCAGAAATACCCCAATTAAAGACAAAGGCAAGGATGCCATAATCGCAGCAGGATGGATAAAGCTGTTAAATTGTGAACCGAGTACAATATAGATAAACACGATTGATAGAGTAATGGCAGTCAGTGCATACCCCGCCGATTCAGCCATATCGGCATTGGCACCTTGGGTATCAAAACTATATCCAGCAGGCAGTTTAAAGTTCTTCTGTAATTGATCAATGTCCTTGCCAATATCACCCGCAGGGCGACCAGAGGTATTGGCTTCAACCAGCACTTCACGTGCCAGATCACGTCGATTGATTTGTGACGCGCCTAAGGTCTGCTCAAACTTTGCGACGGTTGCAAAAGGCACCAAAATTGGTTGTCCATTCGCATCGTTTTTAGACGAGGTGAGATAAAGATTTTCCAAATCGCTTGGTAAGGCACGACTATGTTCAGCTAGACGCAAATTGACATCGTAGGTTTCACCACGTTCGTCTTGCCATGTGGTGACATCATCTCCTGCGATCAGTGGTCGAATCGTATTGGCGATTTGATTGACAGAAAGCCCAAGATCACTGGCCAATACTCGATGAATCTGAATTGATAAAGTGGGTTTTGGTTCTTTGAGTGAGCTTTCAAGATCGACTACACCTTTTATTTTTCCCATTTCAGCCATAAAACGATCTGAAATATGTTGTAGCTCATCTAAATCAGGGCCTTTGATGGAGATCATAATGGGCTTTTGTCCACCAGATACGGTTTCATCTGCCGATGCGACAGAGGTAACCGTGATTCCAGCGACCCGTTTTAAACGTTCACGAAATTCATTATTTAATTCGGTCAGCGTCTGGCTACGTTCATTTCTAGGCGTTACCGTGACCCTCAGGCTGGCATGGTTTTTACCACGATCTGTAATGCCGTTGACCACGCCATAAGTCGATTTGACCTGATGGTGCTGACGAATGATTTGATTGACCTGATTCAGTTTAGCCTGAGTGTATTGCAAGGAGGCATCCACTGGGGTTTCAAATTTAATGCGAATCTCGCCTTTATCGGGTGTAGGTACAAATTCGGTTCCAATAAGTTTGGATAAGCCTAATGCCCCAATTAACGATGCAATTGCAATTAAAATCGTGATAAAACGAAATCGTAAGGCAAGTTTGAGCAAATGCTCATAGACATGACTTAAGTTGTCGAGCTTTTGAGAAATCCATTGGAAAAAACGTTTCATCCGACTGGGTGGCTTATTGGTTTTTTTCTCTTGCCAATGGGCCGATAGCATCGGGTCAAGGGTAAAACTAACAAACATCGAGATGAGAACAGCCGTACTGACCGTCACCCCAAATTGATAGAAAAAACGCCCAATAATGCCACCCATAAAAGCCACAGGTAAAAACACTGCGACAATGGTCAGTGTGGTTGCCAAAACAGCCAGTCCAATTTCTTTGGTTCCATCCAATGCCGCAGTCACATGATCTTTGCCCATTTCTGCATGACGCACGATGTTTTCGCGTACCACGATGGCATCGTCAATGAGTAAACCAATACATAATGACAATGCCAGTAATGTCATCATGTTGATGCTAAATCCAAACGCCCAGATAAAAGTTAAGGTTCCAAGTAGGGCAATCGGGAGAGTTAAACCGGTAATGATGGTGGAGCGGAAAGAGCCTAAAAACAGTAAAACAATCAGCACAGCCAGTAATGCACCTTCAATAATGGTACGCGCAACATCTTTAATGGAGGCGCGAATCCCTTTGGAGCTATCGACCACGACATTTAAACTGGCGCCTTGAGGAAGTTGAGTTTTAATTTTCTCCAGCACTTTATAGGTGTTATCCACGACCTGAATCACATTGGCATCGGAACTCCGCAAAATATCAACTGCAACAGCAGCCTTACCATTTAAATAAGCCCCTGTTTCTAGGTCAGCTTGAGTATCTTCAACTTTGGCGATTTGTTTTAAATAGATCGGCGTACCATTTTTATTGGCAACAACCAAATCACCAAAGCCATGTGGATAGATCACTTTGGATTGGATCTCGATCACGAGCTCAGAGTCAGGTTGTTTGAGTGTACCGCCTGGAATTTCAACATTTTCATTTTTTAACGTGTTAATGACCTGATCAATCCCAATGCCATAGCTTTGTAGTTGTTGGGGATTGATTTCGATACGGATCTGACGCTGGGCATCTCCCAGTAGATTGACTGTGCCTACGCCAGGAACCGTTCTAAGTTGCGGTAAAATTCGCTGATCCAGATAAGAACTAAAATCACGCAAAGACATCGAACCTGATTCAAACACCACTGACATAATCGCATTACTGGCGGGGTCATAGCGTTCAACCACAGGGTCTTCGATTTCATCACGAAAGTTGGATTTAACGACAGCAATTTTATCGCGAACGTCTTGCGCAGCGACACTGGAAGGGACATCCAGATTAAATTCGGCAATAATCATCGACAGTCCCTCACTGGACTGCGAAGTAATCTGTTTTAAACCTGAAATTGTATTGATCTGATCTTCCAGTTTTTTTGTAATCTCGGATTCAACCGCTTCAGGGGACGCACCCGGATAATTGGTATAGACCACGACAAATGGAAAGTCGACATCAGGAAATTCTTCTACCCCCATACGTTGCCATGATGCCAATCCCAATACCATCAGACAGAACATCATCATAATGGTAAACACAGGATATTTGACACTAATTCGGGTAAACCACATCGCTATTGAGTCCTAAAAAATCGTTCTTTTATTTGTTGTTTACTGCGGGTTGATCTGGGTTAGAAAATACCACTGATTTATTTTCATCGGCATTATCAAATTGAATTCGGCTGACAGCGTCATGATTTTGCAAACCTGTAACCACCGCTTTGTTTTCGGCAAAACGTTTTTCCACAACCTGAATATTGATTTTATGCAGTTTTTGTTGACGAACAACCCACACATAAGGTGAGTGATCCAGACTTTGGATACTGTCCAATGGGATAATCTGTCCCTGCACTTGATCTTGATTTAAAATAACACCTTCGACAAAAGCACCAATACTGAGTGAGTTGATGCTTTCAATCGGTCGAGCAAAGAATTTGATTTGACGGCTGACTTGATCTGCTACAGGTGAAATACGAGTCAGAACGGCATTGAATTGTGTTGAATTACCCTGAATTGTGTATTGAATTTTTTTGCCAATACGCAGAGCAGATTGTTGTTCAAGCGGTAATTTGGCCTGAATTTCCAATTGTTCAGGATTCACAATTTCAAATAAAGTTTGACCTGAAGTCACCGTTTGACCAGGCTCAACCTCTCGTTTGGTTATTACACCAGTCAGCGGACTGCGAATAATGCCATCCAGATCAGCTTTATGCGCAATGTCTAAATTGGCTTTTTGAGCGTTTACTGTTTCAAGTTGGGCTTTATAGTCAACTTGACTTTGTTCATATTCAACTCGTGAAATAAAACCCTGATCTAAAAGTCTTTTTTTGCGCTGCATCAGATTGCGTGATAGCTCAGCTTGAGCCTGAGCAGATGCCAGATTGGCCTGCGCTTGTGCTAAACGAGCAGCATTATCCTGATTATTTAAACGCACTAAAATCTGATTTTTTGTCACTTGCTGTCCGACATCGGCATTGACTTGCGTGGCTGTTGCGGAAACTTGTGACTGAATGGAGCTTTGTTGAATAGCACGAATCGTACCCGTGAACGCAGTTTTACGTTCCAGCGCACCTGTTGAGACCTGAACCAGATCTTGCTGGATCATCTCAATGCTATCAGTTTGATTGGCTTGTGACGATTCTGTGCTAGAACGATGACAGGCAGTGAGAACAAAGCTAGAGCTTAAACACAGTACAGTAATATAAAATGCAGTGCTTGACACTTTGTGCATGCCTAATCATCCTCAAGTTAATGACATTCATGGTTTTATTTAGTGTCAGGATTATAACGATTATTCCAGCGTTTTTAAGCGTTCAATAATGTTGGAATAATGTTCCTGTGTTGTTCGGTAGTTATTTTGCAAACTAGAGATATTTTTTTTAAGACTGGTCATATTCTGGTCGTTTTGATTGAGTTGATCTTTTAGACGTTGCGGGATACTACTTTCGCCCTTGCGTAGATATTCCATTTCCTGACGTTTAAACAAAATACGATCGCTTTGCAATTGTCTCAATTGATCTTGTTGTGATTTGATTTGCTTTTTGATCCCAGACAAAGCCTGATTTTGCTTTTCAGTCGCAATAGTTACATTGCCATAAGCACGTTTAAGTTTTAAATCTTGCTCACGCTGCCGCGCTTGTGCCTCACGTTGAGTGGACTGACGTAAATCGGCTTCTGCATTATAAGGTCGATTACGACGAATCACCTGCATATTGCGATCCAAAGCCTCATAACCATAACGGATATGTGCAGGTGTTACAGAACTACTAATATTGGCAATACCTTTTTGATCGTAATATCGATACCATACAGCATGTGATTGTGGATTGGTCGCATAAAGCAAAGGCATCCATAACAATAGACCACATATAATAATGAAATGACGAGTCATCTGTTTGGATACTTCCAGAAGCTTTCGATGAGTCACTCGACTATTCATGACTTTCCCCAAATAAACTTGACTAAATTACTTATTTTTAAATATTAATAAGGTTATATTAGTTGTAATTTATCCAATTAAAAATAGGAATAACTCAAAAAAAAATCATAAGTCCTTTTAAAATGTGATTGGTTTGGTGATATTTAGAAAAAATGTGTTTTAGCTTGAAAAAACCTTCATTGAAACCGCAAGTAATAATATGTTAAAAAAGGTCATAATCTGTAAAAACAATGAAAGCCCCAATCATCGGCTATAATTAGTTTCAGTTATTGTTAGTAATGAATAAATGGGGAAAGGATCATTAAATGGAAGACAAATTTCAAAATCTTAAAGTCATGGTAATTGATGATTCAAAAACCATTCGCCGAACCGCCGAAACGTTACTACAACGCGAAGGATGTGAGGTGATTACTGCTGTAGATGGCTTTGAGGCGCTCTCAAAAATAGCTGAAGCGAATCCTGATATCGTTTTTGTAGATATCATGATGCCGCGTTTAGATGGTTATCAGACCTGTGCATTGATCAAAAATTCACAGAGTTATCAAAATATTCCGGTGATTATGCTATCGAGTAAAGATGGTTTATTCGATCAGGCCAAAGGTCGCATTGTCGGTTCAGATGAATATTTGACTAAGCCTTTTAGTAAAGATGAATTATTAAACGCTATTCGAAATCACGTAAATACATAAATTAAAGAAAAGTGTTGGGGACATAAAATGGCACGTATTTTAATTGTAGATGATTCACCAACCGAAACATTTCGTTTTAGAGAAATATTAACAAAACACGGTTTTGAGGTGATTGAAGCATCTAATGGCGCTGATGGGGTGACCATGGCACAGGCTGAACAGCCTGATTTGGTGTTGATGGATGTCGTAATGCCAGGGGTCAACGGTTTTCAGGCGACTCGTGAAATTAGTCGCGGTGATAATACCAAGCATATTCCAGTGGTGATCGTGAGTACTAAAGATCAGGCAACAGATCGTGTCTGGGGGAAACGTCAGGGTGCACGTGACTATCTGACCAAACCGATTGAAGAAAGCCAACTTATGGACGTGATTAAACAACACCTTAATCTGGAATAGTCATCATGGCTGCTAATGGATTTATCGAATTGCTTCGATTGGCAAAACGTGGCAATCGAAGCTACGCTTCTAACCAAAATGAAGTCAACCGGTGGTCAGGTATAGCCTTTGAGATGATGGGGCAATATTTTGTTGCGCCTCTGGGGGAGGTGATGGAAGTCATTTACCCTCCTAAATATACCCCAGTTCCAAATGCCCAAGCTTGGGTGCGCGGGCTGGCGAATATTCGGGGAAGACTACTCTCAGTTTCTGATTTAACACATTTTGTCTCTGGGCAACGTGCTCCATTTTCGCCTAGCCAAAAAGTGTTATGTATTAGTCATAATGACCACTATGTCGGTTTAGTTGTAGATCAGGTTTTGGGTATTCAGCACTTTAATAAGCACAGCTTTTTTTCTAAAAGTGATGAGCTGGATCAAAAATTAAAAGATTATTGTCAAGGTTATTTCTATCAGCATAACCAACGTTGGCATGTCTTTTTATTTAGTCAGCTGCTGAAAAATCCACAATATATGAATGCTTCAGCAAAATTTATAAATTAAATTCGTACGCAATTAAGTAAATCACGCGTATTCAGGGGAGAAGCTGTATGGGCTTTAAACTAAAAAAGAAAAACACAGCTGAAAGTGCGAGTAAGAAAAACGGTTCTGCATTTTTTGCCAAGATTCAAGCTCAAATTGAGCTGATTTCACAAATGTTCGGTGATAGTAAAAAAACGAGACCGATCATTTATTCAGCGATTATTTTTCTTTTTCTATCAACGATAACGTTGATTTACTTATTTTATAGTGTACCGCGGAATAATGAATTAACTCGTAGTCTGGGGCAACTGCGCTTATTGTCTCAAACTATTCCACGACAAGCGACAGAGTCAACTGCATCAGGTTCACCTGAGGCAATTGCAAGTCTGAAAAAATCGCAGGAACAGTTTGCGCAAAATCTGGAAAATGTACAGGACATCTATGGTGCATCTTCTGAGGAATTTAAGAAGGTTGATCAACTCTGGAAGAATGTATCGACCAATGTGGATTTGATTACGTCTCAACAAAAGCTGATCAATCAACTCTATGACACCAATATTGCGATTGGTGAGTCGATTCCAGGGATTCAGGCAGAATATAACCTGATGGTAGATCAGATGGCTCGTCTGAATATGCCAAGTAGTCAGGTGGTGATTGCCAAGAACCAAGTATTTATTGCAGAGCGTATTTTACGTTCTATCAGTTCTGTATTGGTGGGCACAGAAAATGCCCGTGCGTCAGCAGATGACTTTAGTGCCGATATTGAAACCTTTGGTGCTTATTTAAATGCACAGTTAAATGGTAGTGCTGACTTGGGTGTTGAACGTATTAGCGATCCAAGTTTACGTGAATCTGTCGATAGTATTAAATCTGAGTATGATGAAGTTTTAAAAACAGCAGCATCAACGGTATTTAAAAATGCCAACCAGATTGTAAAAGTCCGCCAAGCGTCTTCACAGATTTTCTCTCAATCTGATGATATGTTGAAATCTTTGAATAATCTTTCAGATAAAGCAGACTCTGGCTGGTCAAGTGTTATTCCAGCAGTTTTATTACTCCTGTTCCTTACAGGTTTTATCTTATCCGTTGCCCGTTTATTGGCGATTCGTAATTCGTTGGAAAAAAATCGTGTAACGCGTTTACAGGATGAATATGACCGTAACCAAAATGCGATTTTACGTTTACTTGATGAAATTGCCGATTTGGCTGATGGTGATTTACGTTCTTACGCAACGGTATCAGAAGATTTTACTGGTGCAATTGCTGACTCGATCAACTTCGCAATTGATCAACTACGTGATCTGGTATCTCGTATTACAGACACGTCTCAGGAAGTGGCACGTTATACACAAGATACGCAGACTATTACCAATCAGTTAGCAGAAGCTTCTGAGCATCAGGCACAAGAAATTGCAGGTGCATCTGCTGCGATTAACGAAATGGCGGTGTCGATCGATCAGGTATCTGCGAACGCTGCTGAGTCAGCAGAGGTTGCGGAACGTTCGGTACAAATTGCATCCAATGGTGCTGACGTTGTAAACCGTTCGATTGTGGGTATGGATACGATTCGAGAACAGATTCAGGAAACATCGAAACGTATTAAACGTTTGGGGGAGTCTTCGCAAGAAATTGGGAACATCGTCTCGCTCATTAATGATATTGCCGACCAAACTAACATTCTCGCATTGAATGCTGCAATTCAGGCATCGATGGCAGGGGAAGCGGGCCGTGGTTTTGCGGTAGTTGCCGATGAGGTTCAGCGTCTTGCAGAACGTTCTGCATCTGCAACCAAACAGATTGAAAGCTTGGTTAAAACCATTCAGACCGATACCAATGAAGCTGTAATTTCTATGGAACAGACCACTTCGGAGGTGGTGCGTGGTGCGAATTTGGCGAAAGATGCGGGGGTTGCGCTTGATGAAATTCAAAGCGTATCTAACAACTTGGCTAAATTGATTGCAAACATTTCCAATGCTGCAAAACTTCAGTCTGCATCGGCGAGTCATATTGCCAATACCATGAATGTCGTACAGGAAATTACCTCACAAACCACGACTGCAACTTTTGATACGGCACGTTCGGTTTCTGAACTGGCCAATATGGCAGAGTCATTGCGTGAGTCTGTATCTGACTTTAAGTTACCTGAATAAGCGTGAAGTGACTTTTGGGGCGGACTTCGGGATGTCCCAAATTAAAAAATGCATCGTCAAGATGGCTTCTTGAGAAGGAAGTCACTTGCGTGATGGTGGTAGATCAAGTTTCACCATCAAGGGTGGATAAACGAAAGAAGCCTTCGTTATGAAAGAAATATTAAAACATCTTGTTGAAAAAATAAGCTTACCTGAAGACAGTTTTCTTGATCAGGATGAAGAAATTCTTGAAATTTTTATTGAAGAATTAGAAGAAATTTTTCAAGAATTGGATCAACTTATTCCGCAGTGGGTGGCTGATCCCGATGAGCAGCAGGTTTTAGCGGACGTTCGTCGCCATTTTCATACTCTAAAAGGGTCTGGTCGAATGGTGGGGGCGAAATCTTCCAGTGAACTGGCGTGGACAGTTGAAGATGCACTCAATCGACTTATTGCCAAAACCTTGCCATTAAGTGCAGATTTACAGCGTTATGTGCAAGTGGTATTTAATGTTTATCGTTTTAAATTTTATCATGATTTTAAAAATACCCAGCCACACTCTATCGATATTCGCCCACTGGTTTTGTTGGGACAACAGTTACAACACCAACAAGACGTCGAGCCTGCTTTAGAAGAATTACTCGATTTAGCTGAACAGTTAAATACAGAATCTGGAATTACAGGGCTCGAAATTCAGCAACAACAGATCATTGAAGCTGAACAGCCAGTTGAAATAGAGCCTGTTGCCATAGCTGACACCTGTGTGGACGCAGTTGCTTCATCAGAGGATAGTCTGATTGAAGAAACCATGGCGATTTTCCTTGAAGAAGCAGAAGAACATCTACAAACAATTGATACTTTTTTACAGCAAGATGAGCCATCAGATCAAAGTTATAATCAATTGATTCGCGCTTTGCATACTTTGCGCGGCAGTTCATCGATGGCGCATATTCAGCAAGTATTTGAAGCCAGCAGCAAGGTAGAAACGCTGTTTAAAACCTTGATGCAAGATGAGCTTGAGTCGACTTCAAATGAAACCGCTCTCTTAACCCACTATGCTGAATTTGTTCGAGATTATCTACATACACTGCATCAAAAGGGTACTCAGCAACAGCTTGACAAAATTGATCAAAAATTTAATCAAGCATGGGAAAACTATGGCTTTAATATCGAAGAAATTGCACATGAAGCACAACATCCACAAGGTGTTGTCACTTCACTATTGCAATTAGATATTGAAAATCTACTGAATGCAGACTATGAGTTTGAAAAACGCGTCAAACTGGAATTCCCTGTCTATATTCAAGCATTGATTACCGAGGCAAGTTCTTTAATTGAGCATACGCATAATCGAGCAGCCCAAGGCGTTCATGATTATGTCTTGCAATTAAAGCCTGCTTATGAACAATTACTTGAAAAACCTGAATTACTGCATCTGGATTATGCCTTTGATATTTTTGGACAGGCACACCAGCAAGTCATTCATTTATTTGATACCTTGGCAGCAGGGCAGCGAGTAAGCTTGGGACAAGAGCAACTCAATGTGATTCATGAGCTGCAAGACTTTGTCCAACAAGATATTGAAACAGCGATTACGGATAAGAAAGTATCATCTGAGCTAAGTGCTGATAAAGTAAGTGCTGAACCTGAGACTATTTCCATTGAGCCTGTTGCGGTATCAGAACCAAATGTTTCAACATTTGATTTATCGTCAATTTCTGCACGTATTCAACAAGATCATCAGCAGCTAGATTCAGAGCAAGCCAATCGTCATTTCGATGCAGACCTTCTCGATATCTTTTTAGAAGAAGCTGATGAGTTGTTGGTCGGTATTGACGCAGACTTAAACACTTGGTCGCAGCAACAAAGTAATACGTCTGCCTTGAATAATTTGATGCGCTATTTACACACCTTAAAAGGTGGCGCAAATATGGTTCAGGCAACCCATATGGGACTGATTGCGCACGAGTTAGAAACCATTTATCAACGCTTGATTCATGGGCAAATACATTCTTCTGAAAATCTGATACAGATTATTCGTCTGGTACAAGATGATATTGCTGATCGGATTCAAACGTTGCGTGATGAAGCAGTAGATTATCCAGCGACAGAAGTGATTGAGTTGCTTGGAAATATTGAGCAGGTTCTACAAGGGGTACCAGAGCAACAGCCTGAAAGTGCAACGCGGACTACTTCTGTTGATAGTACCTTGGCGCAAGTTGTTGCTGAGCCACCAACTGAAGTTGTTGAGCATGAATTAACGGCAGATCATCTTGAATCAGTTGCTCTTGGTGAACCAACATCAGTCGAGAAATCTGATGCAGTTGTTGCTGAGGAACAATTACAGAATTCGACTTCTACTGCGAATGATGCACTAGAAAACCAAGCGTCGATTTCAAATACCCATCTTGATATCGATAATAGCAAATCGCATCAAGATGCAGATCCTGATGATGTTCAATCTTTGGTGGAAGCGACTTTCTATGAAGAAGCGGCAGAGTTGCTTGATGTTGGACAGCAACTTCTCAATCGCTGGTTTGATGAACGGACTAACCGAAGTATTTTGCTTCAATTGCAACGTACAGTGCATAGCTTAAAAGGCGGTGCACGAATGGCAGAGTTAGAGCCTGTTGCAGTAATTGCCTCACATCTTGAAAATGCCTTTGAGCAATTTGCGGTAAAAGCCTTTAGTTCCAATGCTTATGACCATCTCTTGCTGACGGCATTTACATGGTTAAAGGCAGCTATTTTTGAACGTTCGTATAATAATTATGATGGTTTAAAGCATACCTTAGAACGTCTTGAATTTGTAGATACCAATGCGCAAATTCCAACTAAACTGGCTCGCGCGGATCTATTCTCGCAAGAACAAGTGATGGAATTTGTACAGGGAGATGGTACAGAACCGCCATCTATGCTGGGTGAATGGGACAACACCGTACAGGCTGATGATTCAAATGAGATGATCCGTGTTTCTGCGGATCTGATCGAAAAAATGATTAACTTGTCTGGTGAAAATGCCATTAACCGTTCGCGTATCGAAATGGATTTGGGACAGTTAGGCAATACACTGGTCGAAATGGAATTGGCGATTCAACGTTTGGCAGATCAGTTACGCCGAATGGAAGGCGAATTAGAAAGTCAGATTATCGCCAAGCATGGGGCAGAAAACTTACGTTATATCGACTTTGACCCATTAGAAATGGATCAATATTCATCATTGAATCAACTGTCAAAATCACTTGCTGAATCTGCATCGGATTTGGTTGACTTCAAAACCACATTATCCGACAAAATTCGTGATACAGAAGGTTTGTTATTACAACAATCACGTATTCAGGCTGAAATTCAGGAAAGTCTGATGCGTACCCGATTAGTTCCGTTCTCACGACTTTTACCTCGCTTACAGCGTATTGTGCGTCAGACTGCAAGTAGTTTGAACCGTCCAGCTGAATTGGTGGTCAATAATACCGAAGGCGAACTGGATCGAAATATCTTGGAACGCTTGGTCACGCCACTTGAACACATGCTGCGAAATGCAGTCGATCATGGGGTAGAAGATCGTGAAGAGCGTTTAAAACTGGGTAAACCTGAAATAGGGCGTATTGAGCTAAATATTAGCCGCCAAGGAACAGATGTTCTGGTGAGCTTTAGCGATGATGGTAAAGGTATTGATGTTAATAAAATCAAAGCCAAAGCTTTAGAAAATGGTTTGATGACTGAGGATCAAAAACTCGAAGCACAGGAAATTTTGCAGTACATTTTCCATCCTGGGTTTAGTACAGCGACCTCAGTGACCCAAATTTCAGGACGTGGTGTTGGTCTGGATGTGGTGCAAAGTAGTATTAAGGCGCTTGGTGGTCATGTTAGTGTCGATTCAACATTCGGCTCTGGTACCACTTTTACTATTCGTGTACCAACGACTGTGGCAGTGAGTGATGCACTCATGGTGAAAGTCGGTGATCAGCAATTTGCCTTGCCTTTGGCTCAGATTGACCGAATTGTGCGTATTGCGCCTGCAACTCTTGAACGCTATTTCCATGGTCAGGATGATTATTTTAATATCGATAATACTCCATATCGTTTACGTTATCTGGCGGAGTTTGTCAGCAATCAGCCTATTCCAAAATTATCTGGTATTGCACATTCATTACCTGTGTTATTGGTTAAAGGCGCGCATGGTCAGACCATTGCGTTATTGGTCGATCAATTGGTCGGTTCGCGTGCACAAATTGTAGTGAAACCAATCGGACGACAGTTCGCAAGTATTGGCGCTGTTGCTGGGGCGACAATTTTAGGTGATGGTCATGTTTGTCTCATTCTGGATGGACAAAACATTGCACGTCAGATCCAATCGACACAACGTAATAAACAAGTTGTTGAAGGCAGAGAAAAAACACGTCATACCGATGAACGTCGTCTGATCATGATCGTAGATGACTCGGTGACTGTCCGTAAAGTTACTTCGCGGCTACTGGAACGTCAGGGCTTTGATGTGGTGACGGCCAAAGATGGTGTCGACGCCATGGAACAGCTTGAAAATGTCAAACCTGATTTGATGTTGCTGGATATTGAAATGCCTCGCATGGATGGTTTTGAGGTGACTAATCTGGTACGCCATCATGAGTTACATCAGGATATGCCAATTATCATGATCACATCACGTACTGGTGAAAAACATCGTGAACGTGCATTGTCACTTGGCGTAACGCATTACATGGGTAAACCGTTCCAAGAATCAGAATTGCTTGAGAATATTGAAGCATTACTTGAAACAGCTTCAGGGAGTTACTGATGGCGATTGATAAAAAAGTAACCGCGCAGATTGATCAGCAGGAGCTTCAACACTTAATTAGTGTCTCGACTGGATTTATTGATGCTTATATCATTGAATGTCGTGATCAGGTGCCGATGCTATTACCGCAAAACATTGTATTGTCGGCGCTTGATACCAAGGTTGATGCTGAGTCGATAGAATGGCATGATTTGAAATTGCCTATTTATTCAGTTAATCATCCTAATATTACTCAAGGGGTCGCTTTGGTCATAGAAGGGGATGATGTTGCGCAACGTTTTGCCTTAATCTGTGACAGCATGCCGCAGACGATTCGTTTGCGTATTTCAGAAGTGGTCGATGAAGAGGAAACAACATCTGATCCAATGGTATTTAAGCGAGTTAAAATTGCCGATCAGCATTTCCATGTTCCGCATCTGGAAAATATTCAAAAAAGTTTAGGTGTTTTATAAACTTAACCACCTAAAATGGCAAACCCCAGTTGAAATCACTGGGGTTTGTTTTATCGTGGTGACTTAGATTGAAATATTCACAAAAATATCTACAGTTTTTCATGCGCTGCTCCTTATAGATCGCTAGATTAAAATTATTCACACCATCTTTTAGACTTTAGCAATTGTTTGGTTTGCTGACGTTCACGTCGATGTTGTGCTTTGGGTTTTTCAGTTTCATGCATTCCGCCTTTATGTAACAAAGGCGATAAAGCCACCTGATTTCTCACTTTGACTTTGGATCGTTTGCCTAGTTTCATGGTTAAGCTCCGAGTTAAATTATCCTTTAATACAAAGGACTTGTTTAAGCGTATGTACGACTTCTATCAAATCTGACTGCTGAGCCATGACTTGATCAATGTCTTTATACGCTGAGGGAATTTCGTCAATCACACCAGCATCTTTACGGCATTCAATGCCTTGCGTTTGCTGAATCAAGTCTTGTTGATTAAACAGATGCTTGGCTTTGTTACGGCTCATTTTACGTCCTGCACCATGTGAGCAAGAGCAAAAGGAGTCGGGATGACCTTTGCCACGTACAATATAAGAACGCGCACCCATCGAACCTGGAATGATTCCAAGCTCATCTTTACCAGCTCGGATGGCACCCTTTCGTGTAATTAATAAATTTTCGCCATCATGTTGTTCCTGACTGACATAATTATGGTGGCAATTAATCGCTTCTTTGGTCAACTGAAATGAAGGTAATAGTGGGCGAATCGCCTCTAAAATTAACCGCATCATCTCACGACGGTTTTCATAGGCATACGCCTGCGCCCACTCAACCGCTTCAACATAATCGTCAAAGCTTGTCGAGCCTTCGGCAAAGTAGCTCAAGTCTTTGTCAGGAACATGACCAAAGCGGTGTTGGGCTTCTTTTTTTGCCAGTTCGATAAAATAAGTACCAATGACATTGCCTAAACCACGACTCCCTGAATGTAACATGATCCAGACGTCCTGATTTTCATCCAGACAAAGTTCAATAAAGTGGTTGCCGCCACCTAAAGTCCCGAGTTGTTTTTGCCAAGTCATATCAAACTTTCGCAGCATTCGAACCAAACCAGGATGTTTGCTGATAATCGGTTGGAGCCGTTTATCCAGCGGGGTGAGCGTTGAAGCTTTGGCTTTCACTTGTTTGTGTAAATCAAAACCTACAGGAACTTTTCTTTCAATCGCATGACGTAAGCTTGAAAGATTGTCTGGAAGTTGACTGCTTTTAAGGTTTAAACGTATCGCATTCATTCCACAGCCAATATCTACGCCGACCGCAGCGGGTATAATCGCATGTTTGGTCGGAATGACACTGCCAACGGTGGCTCCTTTCCCGACATGCACATCTGGCATGACTGCTATGTGGGAATGAATAAATTGCAATTGCGCCATTTTAGTGAGTTGTTCAATACTGTCTTGATCGATATCGTTCGTAAAGATCTTTACAGGAACCCCATAAGCGGCATCTGCATTTAAAATTTTTTGTATGCTCATAATAAGCTGTCCGTATCATTATTTTAATAGCTGTCCGAACAGGCATAAAAAAACCTAGCGAATGCTAGATCTTGTGCATTCGGACAAGTGATCTTTGACCCTTGTCCGTGAGATGACAACGTGCCAATGATTAGTAATGTTTATCCTGTAAAGCTGGCATGTTGTTACTCCTATAAATTGGCAGTTTTGATGCTGACTGCGCCAATGGTTGAATCTTGGTCGCAATCATAATCCTTTGTTTTGAAAAGTCAAGCTTTTCAAAACTGAAGAAATTGAATGATGTTACTGTAAGCTAAAACACGCATTAATCTTGATCGGGTTGGATATTCATCTCTTGATAAGACACCAATTTGGTTTTATGTTTCCATTTATAACCTAGCCAGATCACCAAAAACAGGGGAATACTGATATAGGTGGAAAGTAAACCCATCCAGTCAATTTTTCCACCTAAAATCGCTTGATAGTTTTGTCCCAAAATAATGATCGAACACAAAATAAAGGCAAACCACGGTGCAAATGGAAAGAATTTGGCTCGATAAGCCAGATCTTCAAGTCTATGACCCTGAGCCAGATAGCCTTTGCGGAAGCGGTAGTGTGAAATCGCAATCCCGAGCCAGACAATAAAGCCACACATGCCTGACATATTGAGCAGCCAGTTAAAAACAGCCTGTTCCCCAATAAAAGTAGTCAGGAAGCATAGTGCAGCAACGGCTGTCGTAGCATAAAGTGCATGCATTGGTACGCCACGTTTATCCAGTTTTGAGAACCATTTGGGCGCACGGCCTTCACGTGCCATGTCGAACAGCATACGGGTTGAAGAATACATGCCCGAATTTCCTGCCGATAAAATCGCGGTTAAAATCACGGCATTCATCAAACTTGCAGCAAAGGCAAAACCGACTTTTTCATAGAGCAAAGTAAATGGCGAAAGAGCAATATCACCACTAGAAGCTGCTTGTAACAGGCGCGGATCATCATAGGAAATCAGTGTTCCAATGATAAAAATACACACGATATAAAACAGTAGAATCCGCCAGAAAATCTGCTTAATTGCTAGAGGAATTGTTTTCTTTGGATCCTTAGATTCACCTGCGGCAACGCCGACCATTTCAGTGCCCTGAAAAGAGAACCCTGCGATCATGGCCACGCCAATCATGGCTTGTAATCCACCAACAAAAGGCGCGTCTTTATAGGTCCAGTTACCAAAAGTCGCTACTCCCGGTGTCATCATGATTTTGATGATCATGGAGAAACCAATAATGATAAAGGCGACAATCGCAACGACCTTGACCATTGAAAACCAGAATTCACTTTCACCAAAACCTTTGACGGTCATGGCATTGATGGCAAAAATGACGACCAGAAAAATCGCACTCCAGTAAAAGCCGGGTAAATCTGGAAACCAGAATTTCATAATTAACTGAACCGCAACCAGTTCAAAAGCCACGGTAATGGCCCAGTTGTACCAATAGTTCCAGCCCAAAGCAAAGCCAAAGCTATCCTCGACATAGCGACTACCATAGGTAAAAAAAGCGCCTGAAGTGGGATTGTGGGTGGCGAGCTCACCCAAACTGGTCATTAGAAAATAAATCATGACGCCAATCAGTGCATAGGCCAATAATGCGCCACCCGGCCCCGCATTGGCGATGGTTGAACCTGAAGCCAGAAATAAACCAGTACCAATCGAACCGCCAATGGCGATCATATTTAAATGACGAGCACCGAGCTTACGCTGAAGCTTTTCAGGTTGAATCTTTTCACTCATGAAAATTCCTTAGTCATTGGGACACATGGGCATAAAGCACTTTGAATCCTTGTTGATCGGCAAGGGTATTGCAGCGACCAAATTGTTGCTCAATCAAAAGTGGATAATTTAAAAAACGATTGGCCACTATCCATAATTCACCATTGACAGTTAAATGTCGTTTGGCTTGTTTGCATAGACCCTCACTTGCAGCATAATCCGTATGAATTCCTTGATGAAAAGGCGGATTGCTGACAATTGCGTCTAGTTCAAGTGGTGCATCATGAATCCCAGTAACGGCTTGAATATGAAGCTGTTCTAAATGAAGTCCATTCCGATGAAATGTCATTTCAGTAGAACGTAGTGCAAATGCATCGACATCCAGCGCATAAATTTCGTTGTTACAATTTAATTTTGCCAGATACGCACTAATGACACCTGCACCACAGCCAAAGTCGGCAAGTTTACCCGATTTTATATTATTTAGATAAGGTAAAAGAATGCCTGTGCCGACATCCAAATGATTTTGGCTAAATACCCCAGGGAGTGCACAAATATGAAGTTGAGTTTGATTGACTTCAATGCTGTAGGTTTTTACCCAATTTTCTAGTGGTTTTAAGGTTTCCATTTTGTGCAAAATACATTGCCAAAGCTGACAGTGACGTGCGCTATCAAGCTTAAGATTTTTACCTAAGACTTGTAATTGTTTAGCTGCACGTTCTACGCCACCTTTTTTTTCACCTACCAAAAAGATGGATTGACCTTGCTTAAGATGACTCGCGACAACATGCAAAATATAGCTGAGTAACTCTTTCGATTTTGGTACAAAGATAATGACTTGATCGATATCTTTCTGTGGAAATTCAACTGAAAAATGCGTAGCAAACTGCTGCTGCTCGAAATATTGATGATCAGCAAAGTTCCATGTCCAGATCGAAATATTTAAATCGTTGGGCAATTTGCGGGCAAGTTCATCCGCAGGTGCATTGATGAGCAATACCTTGCCTGATAAAAACTGTTGTTGGCGCAGTACGACTTCACTACGTGGATCCATCATATTTAACTCTCATGAATAAGAAAGCCCAGTTAAACTGGGCAAATTCTTCTTAATTGCCCGATTTAATCTTGATTTCTCTGATCTTGATCTTCAGGATGTTGATGTTCAGGCAATACGATATTTAAGATTAAAGCAGCAATACCACCTGTGGCGACGCCTGAACTAAAGATATTTTTAAACAGTTCAGGTAAATGCTCAAGGATTTGAGGAACTTGTGCAACACCGAGTCCTAAAGCCAATGAAATCGCAATAATCAACAGTGCACGACGATCCAGATGAATACTGGATAAAATATTAATCCCTGATGCAGCTACAGCGCCGAACATGACCATCACTGCACCGCCTAATACCGCTTGCGGTACCGCTTGAATTACGCCAGAAACCATTGGAAACAATCCAAGTAGGATCAATAAAATCGCAATCCAGATACCGACATAGCGACTGGCCACTCCTGTGAGTTGGATCACACCATTATTCTGTGCAAACACCGAACTTGGAAAAGTATTAAATAAACCTGCAAGTAAAGAGTTTGCACCATTCACCAGTACGCCACCTTTAATCCGTTCCATCCATTTTGGACCATTGACAGGTTCATTGGAGAGTTTACTGGTTGCAGTAATATCACCAATCGCTTCCAAAGACGTCACCAGATAGATAAATGCCATAGGGATGAATAAGCTCCAAGAAAAGCTTAAACCAAAGTGCATTGGCGTTGGAATCTGTATGATAGGTGTTTCGTGTAAACCTGAAAAATCCAGATGTCCCATGAAACCTGCCAGAACATAACCCACAATCAGCGCAATCAAAATGGCAGAACTTTTAATCCAGATGACCTGAATACGATTGAGTAGGATGATAATCGCCAGCACTGTACAAGACATGATCAAATTATCTTGGCTGGCAAAGGTTTGATTTTGCATGGCCTGATAACCACCGCCCATACTGATGAGACCTTCTTTAATCAAGGTTAAACCAATCATCAGTACTACGATTCCTGTGACCAATGGCGTGATCAGCTTTTTCACCCACGGCAGAATACGGGATACGCCCATTTCAATGAACGATCCTGCAATCACCACCCCAAAAATTGCTGCCATCACTTGATTGACAGGCGTTCCTGCGGCGACCATTGCACTACCGATACCAATAATCGGGCCAATAAAGTTAAAACTTGTCCCTTGGACGATCAGTAAACCAGCACCAAAAGGTCCGACCTTCTTGCATTGTAAAAAAGTCGCAATCCCTGAAATGACCAATGACATGGACAAAATCATGTTGGTTTCTTCGCGGGAAACCCCAAGTGCCAGACAAATCAAAAGTCCTGGCGTAACAATAGGTACAATAATTGCTAAAAGATGTTGTAGTGCAGCAAGAAATGCAACAAAAGGGGCAGGACGGTCATTTAACCCATAAATCAGATCAAGTTTTTCACCTGATTTTGGCGCAGCGTCTTGTAAATCAGACATGAGAGATTAAATCTTAAGCTTCAAAGTGGCGCTATTCTAATCGAGATAATTGCCTTTACCCAAGAAAAAACGACGAAGACATGAAAAAAACACGGGCATGTCAATAAACTGTCACTACTTTTATGTAGGATTTTTCTGTATAATTTGCCCTCAAGTTTTAGGCTTATCGAATTTTCATGTCAGATATCAAAAATCTCCGCAATATTGCAATTATTGCACACGTCGACCATGGTAAAACCACGCTTGTCGATAAACTTCTACAACAATCAGGTGCTTTGGGTGATCGTGCAGGCGAGATTGAGCGTGTCATGGACTCGAATGCGCTTGAAAGCGAACGTGGTATTACTATTCTTGCAAAGAATACTTCGATCACTTGGTTAGATAAACGTACTGATATTACTTACCGTATCAATATCGTAGATACCCCGGGACACGCCGACTTTGGTGGTGAAGTAGAACGTGTATTGTCTATGGTGGACTGCGTATTACTATTGGTTGATGCTCAAGAAGGCCCAATGCCGCAAACTCGTTTCGTAACGCAAAAAGCGTTTGCGCGTGGTTTGAAGCCAATCGTGATCATTAACAAAGTCGACAAGCCAAGCGCACGTCCAGACTGGGTGATCGATCAAGTATTTGATTTATTTGATAACTTGGGTGCAACTGACGAACAGTTAGATTTCCCAATCGTTTATGCTTCAGGTTTACGTGGTGTTGCAGGTCCAGCGCCAGAAGAATTGGCTGAAGACATGACTCCGTTGTTTGAAACGATTGTTGATATCGTTGAGCCACCAGCAGTTGATGCTGATGGTCCTTTCCAGATGCAAATTTCATCGCTTGACTATAACAGCTTCGTTGGCGTGATCGGTGTTGGTCGTATTCAACGTGGTTCAGTTAAAACCAATACTCCTGTGACTGTGATTGATAAAGAAGGTAAGACACGTAATGGTCGTATCTTAAAAATCATGGGTTACCACGGTTTAGAGCGTATTGATGTTGAAGAAGCATCTGCAGGCGATATCGTATGTATTACAGGTATTGATGCACTTAACATTTCTGACACGATTTGTGATCCGAAAAATGTTGAAGCATTACCGCCATTGTCTGTAGACGAACCAACAGTATCGATGACATTCCAAGTCAACAACTCACCGTTTGCAGGTAAAGAAGGTAAATTTGTCACTTCACGTAATATCCGTGAACGTCTTGATCGCGAATTGATCCATAACGTAGCACTTCGTGTAGAAGATACAGACAGTCCAGACCGTTTCAAAGTTTCTGGCCGTGGTGAACTTCACCTTTCTGTTTTGATTGAAAACATGCGTCGTGAAGGTTTCGAAATGGGCGTTTCACGTCCACAAGTGATCATCAAAGAAGTAGATGGTGAAAAACAAGAGCCATACGAAAACGTGACTTTTGATGTTGAAGAACAACATCAAGGTGCGGTGATGGAACAAATGGGTCACCGTAAAGGTGAAATGACCAATATGGAAGTCGACGGTAAAGGCCGTATCCGTATTGAAGCGACTGTTCCTTCACGTGGTTTGATTGGTTTCCGTTCAGAATTCTTAACCATGACTTCTGGTACAGGGATTATGACTTCAAGCTTCTCGCATTATGGTCCTGTTAAACAAGGTACTGTGGCGAAACGTCAAAACGGTGTATTGATCTCAATGGTTCAAGGCACTTGCTTGGGCTATGCATTATTCAGTTTGCAAGACCGTGGTCGTTTGTTTGCTAAACCACAGTTGGAAGTGTATGAAGGGATGATCGTTGGCATCAACTCACGTTCAGACGACATGGTGGTTAACCCAACTAAAGCAAAACAGCTCACCAACGTTCGTGCCTCTGGTACTGACGATGCGTTAACTTTAACTCCTGCAATTGAATACACGCTTGAACAAGCACTTGAATTCATTGAAGATGATGAGTTAGTTGAAGTAACACCTAAGTCAATTCGTATCCGTAAGCGTTATTTGACTGAAAATGAACGTAAACGTAACCGCGATAAATAATTTGATTTTGATCTAAGATCAGTAAGTAAACCGCTAAATTCGTTTAGCGGTTTTTTATTAGATGATCTTTATCGCTGTAGACCTTTAAGTTCATATTTTTATTCATATAAAATGTTGTTAAAGTGTGAAATAGCTTTCTTTTTTTGAGAAAAATATTAAATTAGCAAACATGAGCCGATCATCCATTAACACTATTGTTAAGCCGTGATTAGAACAAAAACAAGGGAATAGCGGTTCCCGAGTGGAGAAAATTGAGATGAGTATTATTCAAGAATTTAAAGAATTTGCTGTTAAAGGCAATATGATTGATTTGGCTGTCGGTGTCATCATCGGTGGTGCTTTCGGTAAAATTGTAGATTCATTGGTCAAAGACATTATTATGCCGTTGATTACTGTGATTACAGGTGGTGGTGTTGATTTTTCGCAAAAGTATATTGTACTTGGTGCCAATCCGAATAATTTACAATCATTGGATGCTCTGCAAAAAGCAGGCGTAAACGTATTGACTTATGGTAACTTCCTGACCATTTTAATTAACTTCCTGATTTTGGCATGGGTCGTGTTTCTAATGGTGAAATTGATTAATCGTATGCGTCGTAAGGATGAAGCGGAAGCACCAGCACCAGAAACTCCTGAAGAAATTCAATTGCTTCGTGAAATTCGCGATGAACTAAAGCAACATCCACAATCATAATATTGTAGGCTTTCTCAAAACGGCATTTTTAAATGCCGTTTTTTTATGCATTTTGATTGATATTTCTCATCTGAATTTGACACTTAAGCGACTTGAGGTTTTTGTCAGAGTCCTTAAAATATGGCGACTGAAAATACCTGCCAATCATAGGATTTACTCAAACATGAACCGACTTTTTGCTTATGGAACTTTATGTCCAGATCGTGAAAACGCACATATTCTGGGAAATATTGGCGGAGAATGGCAAAAGGCTTCAGTGAATGGCGTGGTGCATACTTTAGACTGGGGACCCGATCAGGGTTTGCCTGCCTTGGTATTGGATGAAAATGCACCTAAAGTGTCTGGTTTAGTGTTTAGTACCGATAAACTGGCTGAACATTGGCCCATGCTTGATGAGTTTGAAGGTTTTCAATATCAGCGAGTTAAGGTGATGGTGGAATTTGAAACAGGTGAAATGATCGAAAGTTGGACTTATCAAATGAATCCTCATGCAAAGACAATGCAACTAGAAAGTGAAAGGACTTAAGTTTTTAAGACTTGCGTCCTTTTATTCACGACCGCAATTTATGCAAATTCAGTTCTAAATTTGACTTCAAGCAAATGAAAACCAAACTGGCTTTTGATTGGACCGTGTAAAATTCGTTCAGCCGCAGTAAATACGAGTTTATCAATAACGGGAACAAGTTGACCTTTTTTCACTTCGCCAAGTTCACCGCCACGTTTGGCAGAATTGCAGGTGGAATATTGTTTGGCGATTTTTGAAAAATCAGCGCCCGACAAAATTTTCTTTTTAAGTTGTTCCGCAAGATCTTTGTCTTTAACTAGAATATGACGAACAATGGCAGTTTGCATGGGCAAGCCTCCTGAATCTGTTGAGGACAAATATTAAACTTTGATACGTTTTAAAGGTTGGCATTGGGGACAAAATACACTGGCACGTTGTCCGAGTTTAAGATTTTCCAGTGGCGTTTCACACTGAACACACATTTCACCTGCACGACCATAAGCCAGTAAAGTTTGTTGAAAATAGCCATTTTCACCGACAGCATTGGTGAAATCCCGCAAGGTTGATCCCCCTAAATCAATCGCAGATTTCAAAATACGTTTGATTTCATCCACAAGTTGAACAATCTGCTTTTTACTTAAACTAGAGGCTGGCTGCGCAGGGTGAATGCCTAAGTTAAACAGACTTTCAGTGGCGTAAATATTACCTACGCCGACCACCACGTGATTATCCATCATTGCAATTTTTATGCCGACTTGTTTGTTTTTAAGCTTTTGATAAAGATAATCTGCATCAAACTCGTCACTAAGCGGTTCTGGGCCAAGTGGATTCAGTAGTTTGTTTTGAGATTCTTCATTGAGCCATAAAATACAGCCAAAACGACGCGGATCGTGATAACGTAACTGGCTACCATCCTCAAAACCAATCATCAAATGATCATGTTTGCGTAATTCATCCTGAGCTGTAGCCAGACGAAAACTGCCCGACATGCCTAAATGCCACAGCATTTGATCTTGTTCAAATTCAGCCAGAATATATTTAGAGCGTCTTTGTAAACCAATTAAACGCTGTCCATTCAGGCGAGAAATATCCTCTGGAATTGGCCAACGTAATCTGGACTCTCTGACTTCAACGATTTGGACGCGCTGTTGCAGTAAAGGCAATAAACTGGTTTTAGTGGTTTCAACTTCAGGTAATTCTGGCATTGACAGCTCGATAAAATCATGACGATGTTAATATGGGGGTAATCAGCACAATGACAAATTTAAGAAGGTACTTTATCTGTCAATATCGTGTCATTTCCCTTTCTTTACTTATGGTAGCGTGATGTCAGAAATTTTACCATTCACATGGTTTCAACGTGATACATCGACAGTGGCCGAGCAATTGATTGGCTGTCAGCTTTGTGTACGTCAGGACAATGGTGAAATTCTACGTTGTACCATCAGTGAAACAGAAGCGTATTTGGGAATTCGCGATAAAGCCAGTCATAACTACGGTGGACGACGTACTGCCCGAACCGAGGTGATGTATAGCGCTGGCGGGCATATTTATGTTTATCTGATTTATGGAATGTATCACATGCTGAATTTGATCACGCAGACAGAACATGAACCTGAAGGCGTGATGCTCAGAGCCGCTTTTTTTGAAGATTCAGTTTCTAAACCTGACTTTAAGCGCTTGTCAGGCCCTGGAAAATTGACCAGGCAATTAGGTATTACAGAGCGATTTAAAGGCAAAATGTTGGGTGTAGAAACTGGTTTGTGGATTGAAAATAAAAAAATTCAGCCAGAGATTGTACGGAAAAAAAGAATCGGGGTTGATTATGCTGAGGAAGCAAAAGACTGGCTAGAACGCTATTGCTGGAAAGATCATCCCAGTTTAAGCCGTTAAACCTACAAAGTACTCCAAGAAATAACCAAACTAATATATTGAAAATTGGAATGATTGGCTAAAATCGTTTTTTGTCGATATGTTAAAATTTACAAACTAAATGATATAACAAATATTTTTTGGGCTAATTGTTGATATTAAAGGATAACTGAATGCGCTTCATGCAATTCAATACATTATATTCTTCCATGTTTTTACTTTCTGGGTTCAGTATGAGTGGTGCTGCTTGGGCAGAAGTGCAAGAACCAGTTGCATTGCCGACCATTAAAGTAGAAGCAACTCGTACAGACACTACTTATTTGCAAACTCCTGCTTCGGTTTTTCGCATTGATGCACCCAAGCAGGATCAAAGCTCACAGGTTAATTTGACAGAAGTGGTCAAAGGCATTCCAAGTTTGCAACTGCATAATCGTGAGAATTATGCACAGGATTTACAACTTTCCATGCGTGGTTTTGGTGCGCGTTCGACTTTTGGTGTGCGCGGCATTCGTTTATATGGGGACGGTATTCCAGCCACCATGCCAGATGGTCAGGGACAAACGTCTAATATCGATTTGAGCAGTCTGGATCATATCGAGGTTTTAACAGGGCCTTTTTCGTCAATATATGGTAATTCATCGGGCGGTACTTTGTTGACCACCACTAAAGAAGGTCAAGGCAAAGATTCTGTTGAACTGAGTTATTCGGGGGGAAGTCATGATAAAAATCGTGCAGGAATTGTGTTGCAGGGCGGTGCAAAACAAGCCAATCAACCGAGCTATGTGATTAGTTCATCATACTTCGATACCGATGGTTATCGTGATCATAGCGCTGCCAATAAGGTTTTGAATAATGCCAAACTCACGTGGAATCTTGAAGATGGGTCTAAAATTAACTGGATTACCAATTATTTAAAAATTAATGCTGATGACCCGCAAGGACTGACACGTGACCAATGGAAAGCCAATCCAAAACAAGTCAATGATGCCAATAATAGCTACGATGTGCGTAAAGACATTGAACAGACGCAAACAGGATTGACTTGGTTAAAGCCATTAAATGATAAAAACGAATTGTATGCGATGGCTTACTTTGGTCATCGTGAGGTGACACAGTATCAATCTATTCCTAGATCTGCACAAAACAATCCACGTCATGCTGGTGGTGTGATTGATTTTGAGCGAAATTATTATGGTGCAGATCTACGCTGGACTGGCAAGGAACTTCTTCCCAATATCACTGTGAGTGCAGGGCTGGCCTTAGATGCGATGGATGAGGATCGTCAAGGTTATGAAAATTTTACCTTAATCAACAATCAGCCGAGTTATGGGGTTAAAGGTACTCTACGCCGTGATGAAGACAATACTTTGTGGAATATTGATCCTTATTTACAGGCGTCATGGCAGTTTTTACCGACATGGCGTATAGATACAGGCGTACGTTATAGCAATGTTCATTATAAATCAGATGATAATTACATCACTGCAAGCAATCCAGATGACAGTGGCAAGACTGATTATTCCAAAGTTTTACCTTCGGCCGCTTTAAGCTGGCAAATCATGCCTGAACTTTTGGCTTATGTGAGTTACGCCAAAGGGTTTGAAACACCAACCTTTACCGAAATGGCCTATAACACTGATGCAAGCATTTCAGGTTTTAACTTTGATCTAAAACCATCCAATAGTGATACCTACGAGGCAGGCTTAAAGTCACAAAATCTGCTAGGTGATTTTACTTTGGCTGTTTTTCAGACCAAAACCAAAGATGACATTGTTTCAGCGGGTAGTGTTGATGGACGTTCTACTTTTCGTAATGCAGATCAGACCTTACGTGAAGGTGTTGAATTCTCATGGAATAAACAGCTTTGGCGTGATCTGATTGCGACTGCAAGTTATGCTTATCTGGATGCAAAATTTGATAGTAATACCGCAGCAATCTATGACAAAAATGGCAAAGTTGTAGCGAAAGCGATTGATAAAGATGCTTACATTCCAGGGATTGCCAAAAATCAGGCCTATCTTGCATTGTCATGGAAACCGCAAACTGGTTTTTATGGTGGGGTCGATGCCCAATATAACGATAAAATCTATGTCGATGACCAAAATACAGACACAGCACCAAGCTATATAGTGCTAGCAGCGTATGCGGGTTATGCATGGCAGTTACAGGACTGGAAAGTCAATATTTTCAGCCGTGTCGATAATTTATTGGACAAAGACTATGTCGGATCTGTCATTGTAAATGAATCTACTCTGCCTAAAGGACGTTTCTTTGAACCTGCGGATGGACGTAACTGGAGTGCAGGATTACGAGTAAGTAAACAATTTTGATCAAAATCAATATGCATAGAGGTGACAAGTGGCAAAATTATTTGAAAGTATCGCGTTTGGTTCATTGCAACTTAGCAATAAAATTGTGATTGCACCGATGTGCCAATATTCTGCAACTGATGACGGTGAAATTACCTATTGGCATGAACAGCAATGGGCCAATTATGCGCTATCTGGTGCAGGCCTATGTATTATTGAAGCCTCTGCGGTTCAAGCCCAAGGACGCATCAGTTATGCCGATGTTGGTCTTTGGAATGATACTCAACGAGATAAAATCAAAGCGCTTTTGGATAATATTCAGCAACTTTCGCCAATGCCATTTGCGATACAGCTTGCTCATGCGGGTCGTAAAGCATCCACAGATAAACCATGGTTAGGTAAAGGACAAATCGCTCCAGATCATGTACATGGCTGGCAAACGGTGGCACCGAGTGAAATTGCGTTTGGTGCTCATGACATGCTCCCGCATTCATTAAGTATTGATGAGATCAAACAGATTCAGGCAGACTTTGCTGCTGCGGCAGTTCGTGCTGTGGACGCTGGTTTTCAACTCATCGAAGTTCATGCGGCACATGGTTATTTGTTACATCAGTTTTTATCGCCGTTGTCGAATCAGCGTACGGATGAATATGGCGGTTCATTTGAAAATCGTATTCGGATGACTTTAGAAGTGCTGCAAGCGATTAAAACTGCTGTGCCTCAAAACTTTCCAGTTGGTGTGCGTATTTCTGCAACAGACTGGATGCAGCCAACAGCAAGTTGGGATATCGAGTCGAGTATTGGATTATCGTTGGCTCTACAACAATTAGGCGCAGCTTATATCCACGTGTCTAGTGGCGGTTTGCATGAGCTTCAGGACATTAAAATTGGTGCGAATTATCAGGTACCTTTTGCCGAGCAGATTAAATCCAAAGTTTCAATTCCTGTAATTGCAGTGGGTTTGATCACAGAGCCAGAACAAGCTGAAGCGATTTTACAAAACGATCAGGCCGATGCGATTGCACTGGCAAGAGCTATTCAGTACGATCCACGCTGGCCGTGGCATGCAGCCGCTGCATTAGGTGCTGAAATTGAGATTTCACCACAATATTTGCGTTGCCAACCGCATGGCTTAAAGCAATTATTTAAACCATTTAACCATTAATTTTTTTAGCAAAAGGCGCACTTGGTTGCGTCTTTTTATTTTGATAAAAGGATGCCAATGTGGTTGTACAGGTCATCGTACCAATTTTTCTATTATTGTTGGCAGGTTACTTGAGTGTTTCAATTCGACTGATTACACCTGATCAGATCAAGGCATTGAGTGCTTTTATTATCAAAATAGCCTTACCCGCATTTTTACTGTATGCCTTATCTAATAAAAGTTTAAATGATATTTGGCATCCGTCTTATTTTATCGCCTATGGTGGCGGTTCTTTAATTATCTTTGCATTGGCGTTTTATTGTTATCGTTATTGCTTTTCATATAGTCTGACTCCAACGGCTGTTCTGGCAATGGGCGCTTCTATGTCCAATACGGGCTTTATTGGAACGGCGGTATTAAGTTTACTGATGGGATCACATGCTGCGATTTATATTTCATTGACATTGATTCTGGAAAATTTATTGATCTTGGCTTTGGTTCTGGCATTAGCAGAAGCAGGGCAGCAAGAACAACAAAAAGTATGGGCGCTATTGCAAAAAACCGCACAAAATTTGCTAAAAAATCCTGTGATTATTGCCATTATTTTGGGGATGAGTTGTATCTTGTTAGATATCCGCTTGCCTACTTTAGTCGATCAATCTTTAGCTTTGTTAGGGAAAACGGCATCGCCTTTAGCATTATTTGTGATTGGTGGAAGTTTGGTTGGAATGGGTATGAGTGCTTTGAATCTGCAAAGTGGCTTGTTAGTGGCTTTTAAAGTTATCCTGATGCCTTTAATGATCTATTGCTTACTGCGGATGTTGCCAGATGTGAGCCAAGAAATGTTATATGCGGGAACCATTTTAGCTGCATTACCAATGCCGATTGCCTTTGGAATTTTTGGGCAGGCTTATGGTTTAAATGAACGTGCTTTAACCCCTTTGATGTTAAGTACGATTTTAGGCTTTGTTGGGATTAGCAGCTTGATCATGTTGTGGTGGTAAATCATTTTGCCTCGATGATAGAGGCAAAATGATTTGTTGTTTCACTTAACTTTTTGCTTTGGTGGCAGGTGCTTTCGCTTTTTCCGCAATCAGCTTATCTACCGTAGCCAGTGATTCTTTGGCTTGAGGAACATTATCCTGAGCTAGAGCAGCAAAAATTTTGCGTGCTTCTGGCAAATTTTGCGGCACAATATTGCCGTTAGTCATCAAGTTTCCAACGGCCATCAGCGCAGGAATATAGCCTTTCTTGGCTAGACTTTCGATACTGGCTAAACCCACTTTAACTGCGGCCTCATTCTTGGTCTTAAAACCATTACTGATGTCATATATCGCTTTTAAGTGTATGGCACGATAATTATTTTTATTGATTAATGGCTGAAGCTTTTGTAGTGCCAGTTTATTCGAAGCATCTTTATTTTCAGCAAATAATAATACGGCAAGTTCTACGGTTGCTTCATCCAAACCTGCATTCGAGGCTTTTTCCAGATATTCACGCCCCTTTTTCTCATCCTTCGTGACACCTAACTCACCCGCCATATAAATTTGAGCAAGGCGATATGTCGCGACTGGATAACCTTTATTGGAGGCTTCCTGATAAGCAGCAAGCGCTTTTTTTGAATCCTGAGCAGTACCTTGTCCCAATTCACTCATAAATCCCTGATTGTAAATCGCTTGCGCATTGCCTGTTTTGGCTAAACGATCCATTTCCTGATAAGCCGCATTATAATTTTTGTCTTTATATAACTGTTCAGCTTTGGCAAAAGGGTTATTGGCTGTACTGGTTTGAGGGGCTGTTTCTGCTGCAAAGGTGGTTGAAGATAAAGCAATAAGACCGACGAGAAGAAGTTTTTTCATTTTAAAAATCCTGTTGTCATACTTACATCATTCCATTGATGCACAATATGGGTATTACATTGTGAATCATCATCATAAAAGTTTTGCGTGGAATGTAAATATAAAAATTGAGAATGAATGTGTCATTTTTTACAGTCGATTGCTTAATCATAGATTAAATTTGGGAAGATCAAAGATTTTAAACTTCCCTAAAATTTATTTGGTTTTATCTAAAAGCTGATTTAATTCATCGGCCTCCACCGCACCTGTAATTCTGTTGCCATTTTTGAGGAACATGGTGGGAGTTCCGCTAATTTTTAAGCGTTTACCGAGTTCCAGATTTTTCTGAATTGGTGTTTGGCAACTTGCAGATTTTGTCGGCTGTTTTTTATTTAAGAGATAATCTTCCCAAGCAGCATATTGGTCTTTGGCACACCAGATTTGCGTGGCCATATTTTCTGCATTCGGATGTAAACCTTTGAGTGGATATAAAAACAAATAAATCGTGACATTATCGACCGATGCCATTTGCTTTTCTAAACGTTGGCAATAAGGACAATCAGGGTCGCTAAAGAGGTATAGAACACGTTGACCATTGCCTTTGACATGTTTAATGGCTTGATCGAGAGGTAGTGTGGAAACATCAATTTTTTCAAGTTTTTGTAAACTATCTTCGGTTAAGTTCTTTTGGTTTTTATTGTCAATGAGATTGCCAATAAAAAAGTAATTGGCATCATCATCGGTATAGACAATTTGCCCGCCCATATAGACTTCATAAATGTCTTTTAAAGGCGTGGTTTGTACCGATTGCACTGGAATATCTGGAAAATTCTTCTTTAAATTTTGTTGCACAGTGGCAATATTGGCATGGCTGAGGGAGATACTAAATAAGCTTAGCGTCAATGCGCTGAATAAAAATTTCATGTTGCATTCCACAATAAAAAGCCATTTGATCATGCCAAAAAATGATGAAAAACAATAGTGAAGAAATGTGTTTAGTTATAAATAAGGCTGCATGGCTTGGCTTAACAATTCAACCAAGTCTGGATGCATAAAATGATATTCATCTGGGATTTCTAAGACGGTAATTTTTTTATTTCTCAGATTCTTATTGAATTGTTCAACCAATCTTTGTTTATGGTGATATTCCATCACAAAAATATGATCTGCCCATACGATATCTCGTGCTGAAACCACCCGTTTGGCTTGCTTACTCGTTCCAGCAGAACGCGTATTCATGTGTTTTGAAAATACACGTTCTGCTGTTGGGCTACGCCATTGATTTCTACTACAAATAAATAGAGCATTCATCGCAAGTTATTGCGGTCTTGCCACATCACCACTTAAATATTCGGGTAAATCCAAAATGGTTAAGCTCAATTCTTCAAGCGCAGCAGGTTTGGCTACGACCAAGGCTTTATAACCACCTTCAACCGCAATACTATTGACCACTTCAACGTCGTTACTTAATTTTGTTGCGGGTGCAGGCACTTCACCATTGCCAAGTACCAAATGTAACCAATGTTTTGGTTTAGCTTTAAACCACAATCGCGCGATAATTTCCTGACCTAGATAGCACCCTTTATCGTAATGAACGCCTTCACGTTGATGTAAGCGTAATTCCTGCGGCTGAAACTCATGCTCAGTGCTTTGAGCAATCCATGCCTGACCGGCTTCGATGGCATGTAATTGCCAAGCGGTAATATCTGATTCTGTACTTGAAAATTCACTGCTTTTCTCAACCAGTGATGGAAATACAGGACCCGTATCCTCTAGTTTCATTTTAGAAAAAGCGCCGTATTTACGAATATGTTTGGCAAATTCCTCGCTCTGATCCTGCGTGGTGACAATTTGAAAGCTTTCGGAAGACTGTTTGTTTAACCATAAGCCAAAATGGATGCGACCTTTTAAATCACAAATTGCAGTATAACGGGTCGTATTTTCAGATAAAGCTTCGACATTAATCGTAACTTGACCCTGCAAAAATTTTTGTGCATCAACACCATGTAGTGAAAATGAAGCGAAAGCTAAATTGCTCATAAGCGAATCTTCAACCCATCATTTATTCCCAAAAGTGGGGTCTATTTTGCGCCATTTCTTAAAAAAAATCAGCTTTATTACATTAAGCCTGAAGCATTTGATCAAGGCAAAGTTGATACCCTGCATAAGTTTGCTCAAACGATTATTCCACCTTAGATAAAACCTAATAAATGATTAATAGTATAAAGAGCCAGATGTAAAATTAAAAAATTTCGCTATTGAGGAGAAAGGAGATGTTAAAAATCTGAAAGTGGAAATATAAAGAGAATTTTTTCTAAGAAAACTAATTAATTTGCGATAAATTTTCAATTACGTTTAATAAAGCTAGAAATTCGGAAAACAATCTCTCCGGATTCTCTCTAGACTATTTAGCAAGGTTAGGAACAAAAGTTCCACAGGGGATCGAAAAGAGTAGCATGCACCGAAATGTATCACGTAAGTGTGTACTCACCCAAAAGGTCTCGATTCGGCTTAGGACGCTATAGACCAAAAGTTTATAGGCAAAGGTTATGACTTACAAAGTCATGAGTGTTGAAGTAAACCATCCGTGTTTTCCCTTTAACCCAAAAATTACATCTCCGTGATCTTAGATCAGTCAATACAGCACCAAACATCAAAACGATATAAAGAACACCATTATAATGGGTGCCAAGTTTTGCCTTCCTGATCTAAAGCAATCGTAAACGAAAAGCCTTCATCATCAGAAACCAATAAAGAGGTTGGTGTTGGCATCATGACTTTAAGCACGGTTCCTTTTTCGAAAACTTTAGGTGTAAAATTTTCTTTATGTAAAGTAATCGTTTCGATAAGTTCGATAGCTTTTAGATCCATAAAAATTTACTCCCGTTTGAAGTGCATATATTTTATATATTGTATATCAAACTTAGTCCATTTATGAGACATATCTGACAAACAAAACGCCTATCAAAAATTCTATTTAAAATTTATATCTATATTTTTTAAATAGATATGATGTTGTCGGGTTGATTTTAATAAACTTGGATCAGATATGTTTATTTTGCTCACTGGTGAAAATGACATAGTTAATACGTTCGCTTTCACGCAATGAATCTCTTGAAATTACCTATTTCTTTATATCTTTAAGTCAATTTAAATCATCTATTAAAGTAACTTTAAAAAAACAAAAACGGATATCGGCATTTAAGAAAGCTGAGCTTGGCTGAAGTATAAAAAATGAAAGCAACTATCAATGTATGGGACTTGTATCGTCCATACAAAAAGCGCTATATAGAGCTGTACATAAATAACAAAGAACAGACAGTTATTTAGGCGGAATTTAAGATTTACATCTTAATTTCTATCCCAACGATAGTGCGCAGAAAAAGGAATATCGCAACTTCATGTTCAAGTCATTTTTTCCAAAACCCAAGTGGTTTTTTTTATCACTCATCTTCTGGTTTATTATTAATATTGTGCTTTGGTATTCAGGCGGCAAAGAGTGGGGCGAATTTTTGGGTTTTCCAAAAGGATATGCCGATGCTGAACTTCCTGTCGGTGTAAGCCGTTTTTGGTCGCCTGCTTTTTTATGGTTTTATCTTTGGTTTTTTGTGGCGACAGCCATATTTGCTTTGTTTTGGAAGAAAGTTTCAGATAATCCGTGGCAACGATGGTCAGTTTGGGGTTCCGCTTTTATTTTATTCAATATCTGGTTTGGGGTACAGGTCAGTGTTGCGGTAAATGCTTGGTATGTGCCTTTTTGGGATTTGATTCAAAGCATGCTGACCAATGGCGGTGGAAACATAATGGATTTATATAAAGAAACGATGGTTTTTCTTTATATTGCCATGGTTGGAGTAACGCTTGCGGTGATTAATGCCTTTTTTACCAGCCATTATGTTTTTCGCTGGCGGACGGCAATGAATGATTATTATACGGCAAATTGGGACAAATTAAGGCATGTGGAAGGGGCATCACAGCGTGTGCAGGAAGATACCATGCGTTTTGCTACTATCATGGAAGATTTGGGGGTAGAGCTGATCAAAGCGATGATGACTTTAATCGCGTTTCTTCCACTACTTTTTCAACTTTCAAAATATGTTCCGGTTGTTCCGATCGTGGGTGAGCTCAATCATTCATTGGTTTGGGCTGCGATTGTATGGTCATTATTTGGAACTATCTTATTGATGGTGGTGGGGATTAAATTACCTGGCTTACAATTTAATAATCAAAAAGTTGAAGCAGCATATCGTAAAGAATTGGTCTATGGGGAAGATCATGCGGATCGTGCACAACCTGCGACTTTAAAAGAATTATTTAGTCGGGTACGCAAAAACTATTTTCGACTTTATTTTCATTATGCTTATTTTAATTTAACTGCTACATGGTATGGACAACTGGATATTCTTTACAATCTGGTGGTTTTATTTCCGTCGATTGCCGCAGGAAAACTGACTTTAGGTCTGATTAATCAAATAGGCGGAGTATTTGGTAAAGTCCGTGATTCATTTCAATATTTGATTAATTCTTGGAAAACCATCATTGAATTACTCTCCATTCATAAGCGTTTAAAAGCCTTTGAATCAATTTTGGATAAATAAAAACTTAAACCCGCAGAAGCGGGTTTTTTTATGTCTGTTCTGATTTATAGCAGCACAATACCCAAACCTGCACCAAGCAACATGACCCAAAGAGGATGGATTCTTTTAAATAAACCCAAAAGTGTAGTTAAGATAACAATCATGACCAGTATCGTATTTTGGGCAGATGCATGGGCAATCATCCATGCGCTGACAAGTACCAAACCTACGGTAATTGGCTTTAACGCTTGCTCAAAGCGGCTTCTAAAAGGATGATCTTTAAAACGTTGCCAAAATTTGAGTGCATAGACGGTAATTATCGATGATGGACCAAATTTAGCGATAGAAGTTACCAACAATCCAGCAGGCCCTGCGACATGCCAGCCAATCAGAGGAACAATCATCATATTTGGCCCCGGTGCAGCCTGTGCCATTGCAAACAATGAGCTAAACTGTTCAGCGCTCATCCAGTGATGAATATTTACCACCTGGTGCTGCATTTCGGGAAGAATGGCATTGCCACCTCCAAAGGCCAAAACCGACAGTTGAGTAAATACTAAGGCTAGAGTCATGAGTACCAAGATCATGATTTTTTTACTCCCAGAATCAAAAAGTTAATGGTGAGTAGAATAAGTAGGGTCAAAGCCAGTGGTAGCTTAAATAACAGCATAAAGATAAATGTCAGCGTAATCGTCAGAAGGGTGAGCTTGCTTTTTAATATAGGACGAAGCATTTTGAAGCCTGTGGCGAACAAAAGTCCTGCTGCCGCAGCGGCTAATCCTTGAATAAGATGTCTTACTACCGTTAAGTATTGAAAATGTTCATATACCTGATAGATCATTAAGACGATTACAGTTGGAGCAAAAATCAGTCCTAATACAGAACTGATGGCGCCTTTAATGCCTTGAAACTGCATGCCAATTGCCACTGACATATTAATGATATTGCCACCGGGTAATAACTGGCAAATGCCCAGTAAGTTGGTAAATTGGCTTTCATCTAGCCATTTTTGTTGTTCCACAATCATACGATGTGCCAGCGGTAACACGCCGCCAAAACCCATCAAACCCAACTTCATAAATCCGCTAAATAAAGCCTTGCAATCTGGAGTTATCGATTGTTCACTCGCTATTGGCATGGCTTGAATCTTCACTGCGTCACCTTTTATCGTCTAAGCTGATAGGCATAGCATGAGCCGATTATGATATATTTACCAATGCTATTTTTGGCATAAAACATACTCAAAAAGTATTGCTATGATTGATATACATAAACTGAATGCTTTTGTTGCTGTGGTTGAAGAAAGTAATATATCTAAAGCTGCGGTTAGGCTGCATATGCAGCAGCCTCCTTTGACCAGATTGATGCAAAGTTTGGAACAGGAACTCGATACCCAGCTCTTAAAACGGTTGCCACGTGGGGTGGAGGCGACAGAAGCAGGTAAAGTGCTTTATCAAGAGGCGATTACCATTTTAGCTCATGCACAGTCGATCCCCAGACGCGTTCAAAATATTGCTCAGGGTAAAGAAGGACAACTGAATGTGGGGTTTACTCATTCTGTTGGATTGCATCCCTTTTTGCCGACGGTATTAAGAGCATTTCGTGATCAATTCCCTCAAGTCTCTATTTATCTGGAAGAAGAAAGTAGCAGTGCCTTAATTGATGCGGTCATTAATGAAAAACTGGATATCGTATTTTTACGTAAACCTGCGCCAATGCAGCGAAAATTGCATAGTCAACATGTGTTGAACGAGCCCTTAATGGTGGCTTTACCCAATAATCATTGTTTAGCTCAAACTGATGGCGTGATTCAGCTATCTGACTTGGAACCTTACGAGTTTGTTCTTTATCGGCGTTTAGGCGGGCAGGATTTATTTGATAATATTATGGCAAGTTGTTATCAAGCTGGATTTAGTCCTCACGTGGTACAGGAAGCGCCTCGTTTGACTTCTAGTTTAAACTTGATTGCGGCAGGGATTGGTTTATCAATTGTGCCTGCATCGATTCAAGATTTCTGGAATAAGCAGATTATTTATAAAGTACTGGAAGCCAAAAAACCATGTATTGCGCCGATCTATGCCATCTACCGTGCAGACCAGATGAATATTCGGGTTCAGCATATTTTATCCTTACTTCAAGCTTCGTATGGTAAGTAATAAGGTTTAAGTTAAAGGATGAAATTAGCCAGTAATATGATAGAGCTTATGACAGGGCTTAAGTAACTCATCTGTTATGTAGGATTCAAAAATCGATCATTACAAGTCGCATTAAAGCGAAAAACTTATACGATCAAATATTTCTATAAAAACCTCATAGATATGAGTGATACATATTTCATTGTTTATGAGATGAAGCGGAAAAAGGTTGGCATTTTAGTCGTATTTTTGAATACATTATCAAATTTGGTTTCACTTATATTTTAATAAAAATCAAATCATTAGATTTATTTTATTATATTTTTTGCTATATTTTAGCGATAAAAAAAGGACTGAGAAAAAGTAACGTGAAATCTAAATTATGGCTATGGATTGGGTTGAATGTATTGTTGTTGCATGGATGTGCATCTACACCTAAAAATCATGCTGATTCAATGCAGCTTTTTGCATCTCCTCAGGATTTGATCGACCAAAAACAATTGAATGGTGCAACAGGCATTTCACGTGAATATATCTATGACTGGGGACAACAACAACCCAATATTGAACCAGAATCACTCTATCCACGGAAATATTTAAGTCAATATTGTCATGCCAATGGTGGGAAATTTTCTGTATTGCGTCATAGCAATTTGATTTTAATTAAAGATCATTCAACTAAAAAAATATTGGCATCTCATCCAAATGTGAAGCAGGGAATAGGAGCCTATCAATGTGATTATGGGACTGAAAAAAGCTGGATTGTTTCGATTGAACCGACTGCACAACGTAAAAATCTAGATCAAAATGCAACCAGTGTCGTGAGTTTACAAACTCGAATAATGACGCTTGAAGAAACTAAAACTTTTTATAGTAAAGCCAATCCTGTTTCTGCTATCTCACCTAAAAAAGGAGTAAGTAATCCGTCTTCGACCAAAAATATGAAACATCAGGTCGACAAAGAGATTGAAGCAAAAAAAGAAGCTGATCTTAAAAAAGAATCAGATGTAAAAAAAGAGACGAAGCCTGTCCCCATCGTTCCGATCAAGACGCCAGAAAAAGTGACGGAAACACCTCAATCACAACAATTAAAATACTATGTCGCCGCACGTAAAGATTTGAGCAAGGGACAAAACCAGATTGTTGCCTGCAATAATGCTGAAAAAGCCTATAGCTATGGCAAGTTGTATAATACCAATGGAAGCAATGTATATGCTGAATCTGGCGTATTGGTTGCAAAATGCCTAACCCATGTATCAGCTTATAAGAGCCGTTTTAGCAATCCTAAAGCTCGGGCAGTGGGGATTTTACAAAATCTAGCGACTAATCAAAATCATGCAGGTGCCCAAAATATGCTGAAACAGATTCAATAGTTTTCAGAGAATTAATATATTTCGTTTGAGCTTGTTGTATTTGCCATATGTCAAACTCAAACGAAAAGCCATATTAAATAATACTCATCGCCGTTCTACAGCGTAATTTGAGCTCCAAGTACTTTGACAAACTGAGAAAGCCATGCAGGATGTGCAGGCCAAGCAGGGGCGGTGACGAAATGTCCATCGGTGATGGCTTCTGTGACTGCAATATCTGCATACTGACCACCCGCCAATTTTACTTCGGCTGCACATGCAGGATAAGCCGAACATAAACGACCACGAATTACATCTGCTGCGGCCAATAACTGAGCCCCATGACAAACTGCGGCGATTGGTTTTTGTGCGCTGTCAAATTCACGGACAATGGCGACCACACGTTCATTCATGCGTAAATATTCTGGCGCGCGTCCACCGGGGATCACAAGCCCAACATAATCTTGTGTATTAACGGCATTAAAATCATAATTAATGGCAAAATTATGTCCACGTTTCTCACTATAGGTTTGATCACCCTCAAAATCATGAATTGCGGTTGCAATATGATCACCCGCCTTCTTTTCAGGACAAACTGCATGTACGATATATCCTAAGCCGGTCAGAAATTGAAAAGGGACCATCGTTTCATAATCTTCAGCATAATCGCCGACGAGCATTAAAATTTGTTTGGACATGCGTTAATCCTCTTTTGTTGTGTTTATTGCCAAGAAAAAAGCATAAAAATTGATCTCAAGCGTGTATCAACCATAGCATAACCGCCTTGATGCTTTAAGTTATTCCTCTTGTCTCTTTAGTCGAATGTTATTAAGTTATTTTGCATTGCTAAAGTTGCTAAATAAAGTCATGAACATAAGATGATCGAACTTTACTTAAATTATGAGTCAAGAAAATGTGAACCAAAAGAGTGTATAAAATATGAATCATAATAATAAAACTTCCAGACAATGTATTTGGGCAATATTGCTAATGGCTATCACGATTACAGCCTCAGCAGCTCCATTCAATATTCTTGAGTTTAAGAAAAATCAGTTAAATACAATTGAACAAACGCAAATTTGTACACAACTAAAACTACTTTGTGATCAGACGGAACAATTACGCAGTCTTAAAGCACCCGATCACAAGTTGTGGTTGCTTAAAAATGATCGTATTGCCGTCTTTCAAATATCTCCATCAGGTTTGAAGCTTGGTGGTCAATGGCAACTTCCGCTTGCTGTAGAAGATACAAATGCTGACAATCAAGCCTTTATTTTCCCTAAACTTTTTCCAATGACACCAACGCGTTATGCCGTTGCGGTGATTGCACCCTTTTCAGAGATGTATTCAGGTGGAGGTGCGAGCATTGAGCGCGCTAGTTTTTATGAATTGTTTGAGCAGGGAAAAACACAACGCTTTATAACAGATTATCCCTTTAGTTTTAATCGTATGGTTCGAGCCTGTTTTTCAGAGCAGGACTATGAACAGGCGAAAGATCGATGTCATGATGAAGATGGTTTAAGTCTGGATATTCGCCCACTTAAACCGATGCTGTGGCAGTTCCGCTATCATTACCATCTAGATGTATCTCCTGTGTCTGATTCGGGTGAAAAATCTTATAAAGGCAGTCGTAGTCTAAATATTGATTTAAAACAGGCTCCGCAACAGCCAAATATTCCAGAAAATTGGAATTATGCAGGGCAAGAATAAGCACTTATTTACAGCCAAGTTACAGATGCAAGGAATCTAACTATGATAGAAATAGGGAATTGTTGATTGGAGTTAGATGAATGTCTCGCCTATATGCTGTGATTCGCCGTAAATATTCTATTCTTGGAACTTCACTTGTTCTGTTAAGTAGTTTGGGTGGAACTCAAATCGCGAGTGCTGGCCCCGCTGTCGATCAATTGAGTGATTGTCTGGTCAAATCGACGACTGCTACAGATAAGACTACCGTATTGCAATGGACCTATGCAGCATTATCGGTACATCCAGATTTAAAAGCGTTTAGTAATATTACACCTACACAAAAAGATCAACTTGATCAGAAACTTGCTCAAGTTTTACAGCGAATCATTGTTGAACAATGTTCGGCACAGACCAAAGCGGTGATTCAGACTGAAGGATTACAAGCGGTTGGACAGAGTTTTCAGCAGTTAGGGCGTGATGCAGGGGAAAGCATTATTAAAGACCCTGCGGTGAATCAGCAGTTACAAGGAACGCTTCGTTATATTGATTTAAATAAGATTGCGATGACGTTTTTGACGCCAGATGTATTGGGTAAGTTGGGTGTGTTAAGAGGGCAGTAAATAACTTTTTTGAAAACTCCCTAAGGTGGATTGTTAAATATTATTCTAATAGTAGATCAGATGTAAAAATTAAGTGAAAAATGCTATTTTTTAATTTTAACTATGAATTTAGAGGGGAGTATGGATAATTTTTTAGATTTTTTGAATGAACGATTTGGCTTGGCTGATCTCGTTGAGGAAGGGATAAAGTTTGAAAGTGAAGATGGTAAACTATATTTACTCTATAATGGTCAAATGATTCCAGTTCATTTAAGTGAAGAGGATGATGTTTTTTTAACTGTAAATAATAAATTAAAAAAGGATAAAACTGCTATTTATAATGGCTATTTTTCCTCTGAAAAGAATAGGTTGATGGAGTTTAAAGTTTTAAAATTAAAGTCAGCTAAACATAGAGACAGTCCTTTCATTACAAAACATAAATACGCTCTAAATGGTGATGGTTTTAAAATTGAAATTAGTAAAATGAGTGTTGAAATGGTAATTTCTTTTTTTAATAGTCAAGAGTATGTTGGTTATGTTAAAAATAGAATTATTCAACGCGTTGAGCGCTATTTAGAAAGAGTAAAAGATTATGAGAGTCGTGGTAAAAAAACCACTTATATAACTGCTCTAAATTTTAGTGACCTTTTTATTAAAAGGTTGCCAACAGCAAAGGTTTTTACAGAGGATAAGTGGCCAAACCTTACGAAACAACTTGAAATAAATTTAAGAAACCTAGAAAAAGCGTTTTATATTTTAGAAAACAATGAGGAAGATTGTTTTAATTATTATCTAAAATCCTGGGATTTTAGTAATCCTGTTAGGTTTTTAAAAGATGAAGATATCGAAATTAGTTTTAAGATTCCATCTGTTAGTTACGACGAAATTTTATTAAAATTTTATAAAAATGCTATGGTTGCAGAAACAGTTAATCATTCTTTTTTAAGCTTTTATCATGTGTTGGAATACTATTTTTTAAAATGCACAGAGAAGAATCTACATCAACAGTTAAAATTTTTCATTGATGATCCTAAGTTTAATTCCCAACAAAATAATTTAGAGCAATTGATTAGTACAATAAAAAGAGGCTTTGTTGCACAAATAGACGAAAGGTAGAGTTGTTCTAATCTTCAGATATTTATGCAACAGCCACCGTTTTAGCTGTACCAAGTTGAGTAAATTTATTCAAAATATCGACTCTTATTTGCAAGTCAACCACCTGACGATTAAAGCATCGACTAGATACACCTTGTCCAAGTCGTTTCAAGGCAAACATTTTAGCCTCTATTCGGGATCGTCGATGATAACCAATATCTCGTTTCCACTGCTTTTGACCCTTGTCCCAACAGCCTTGTACTGCATGATTTCTTGCTTTACCAATTTCATTTTCTGCCCATAAAGCAGCATTGGAACGAG
>NZ_JEZN01000012.1:0-84615 GCF_000581715.1 Acinetobacter sp. 479375
GAACGTCGTGAGACAGTTCGGTCCCTATCTACCGTGGGCGCTGGAAATTTGAGAGGATCTGCTCCTAGTACGAGAGGACCAGAGTGGACGAACCTCTGGTGTACCGGTTGTGACGCCAGTCGCATCGCCGGGTAGCTATGTTCGGAAGGGATAACCGCTGAAAGCATCTAAGCGGGAAGCCTACCTCAAGATAAGATTTCCCTGTGACTATATGTCACCTAAAGAGCCGTTCAAGACTAGGACGTTGATAGGTTGGATGTGGAAGCATAGTGATATGTGAAGCTGACCAATACTAATTGCTCGTGAGGCTTGACTATACAACACCCAAACAGTTGTTGTATTCAAGATAAATTCGATACGAAAACTTGATTTAGTCAATAAACTAGTTACAATACCGACTCAATTTCCAATCCGTTAATAACTCTTTGGTTCGTAAGTAAGGCATACATTATTAAGTAATGTGAATAAGACCCCAAAGCACCACAACAGTTTGCTGGCGACAATAGCAAGAGTGAACCACCTGATCCCTTCCCGAACTCAGAAGTGAAACCTCTTCGCGCTGATGGTAGTGTGGCGTTAGCCATGTGAGAGTAAGTCATCGCCAGCTTTTAAATACTAAATACCCCCTCCGCTTATGCAGAGGGGGTGTTTTTTTTATAAATAAAATAGATGCAATAAATAGAAAATCAAAGAAACTAACTGGTTGTTAATTCCTGAACAATAGCTTGGTTAAAGTATGGAATATCATCGGGATTACGTGAGCTAATCAATACCCAGCCCCCCGTGGTACATCGATGTACAGTTTCATCCACCCAGTTCGCTCCTGCATTTTCAGGCTAGAGATCATACTTTAAATTGGTTCAGTTTGATTTAATTTGCCGACGAGCATGTTTAAATGCGGTACGTAAGCCTTCTTCTAGCGTTGGATGATAATAAGGTTGTTCTAAGATCTTATCTAATGTGATTTCCTGTTGAATCATCCAGCAAAGTAAATGAGCCAAATGTTCTGCTGAATGTACAAATAATTCTGCCCCAAGTAGTTTTTGTGTTTTTTTATCAAAATAGACTTCGGCACCACCTCTATTTTTCCCTAATACTAATGCACGGCCTTGTTTTTCATAAGAAACGTAACCTGTCACAAAATCAATATTTTTATCTTGTAACTGTCGATAGCTTTGCCCAGCAATAGCCATTTCAGGAGAGCAGAAAACTATACCTAAGGGCGTTAAATTTTTGACATTTTTGGTTTTGGGGTAGTGTAGACAGTTATATACTAATTTCCGCCCTTCATGCGCTGCCTCATGTTGAAGAGGTGTATCTGTATAAGCATCACCAGCAATAAATATAGGTAATTTGCCTAATTGCTTTGTTTCTGGATGAATAGGAAGTTTTTTCACATCAGAAAATTGTTGATCAATTTTATTCAAGTTTAATGAATCTAATAAACTGGAACGCCCCGTGGCGTTAAGTAAATAATCAAACTTTTTTGTTTGTTCTGTTCCATCGTGTTTGAAATTTAACTCAACTTGATGATCAGTTAACTTTACAGAATTAGGCAATGTTTCAAAATAGATATTTAACTCTTTAGAAAGTTGTTGTTGTGCCAATTGTTGTAAATTTGGACTAGTTAGAATACCAATGCGTTTACTACGCGCAAAAATAGCCGTTTTAACACCGAGTCTTGAAAAGGCTTGGGCTAACTCGATCGCAATGACGCCACTACCTACGACTGCTAAAGAGCATGGAAGTTTTTTAAGCTCAAATATTTCATCTGATGTTATAAATTTTTCTTTTAAAAGATCTTTCCATTCCTGATTAGTGGCTGGTCTTGAGCCTACAGCAAGTATGAAAGATTTTGCCTGATAGTGTTTTCCATTGACTTCGATAGTGTCTGAATTCATAAAAGTTGCTTTACCTGATAGCCGATGGTTTTTTGGCCAACTTTGTACATCTTTTATGGTCGCAGTAGTAAAACGATCTCTTAATGCGCGAACATGGGACATGACATGGGAAGTGTCAAATGAGGATTCAACTGAAATACCAACCTGATTAATGTGTTGACTATCATACATTCGATTGGCTGATGAAATGAGTACTTTACTTGGCATACAACCAACGCGGGCACAGGTCGTATCCCATGGGCCATCGTTAACGATTAAAATATTCTGGGTATATTTAACTGCTTCTTTATATGCACTGATACCTGCTGTACCTGCACCGATAATGATGAGATCGTACATATTTTCCTTTTTAACCAAAAAAATGATAATTACATTACACTACATAAGATAATTAATATTTACATAAATGAAAGGATATGGTTTCATTCACTCTGAATAAATACAAAATATCTTATTCCATTTTGGAATGGATTGGGGAAGTAAGGAAGTGTTATGAATAAGAAACAACTTACAATGAAGTTGTCCGCTATCGCTGTATCAATTCTGTTAGCGAGTTGTGGTGGTGGTGGAAGTGAAGGTTATTTTAACAAAGAAGGTTCAACAAGTTCTGAAAATGGTAATAACACTGGTGGAACTGAAGGTACTAATTCCGTTAATGTTGCTGCCTTAAAGATAGAGCTTGATAAGCCATCTATAGCTGCAACTAATGGTCAGTTAACAGTTACTGTTAGGGCATTAGATGAGAATAAAGGAGGGCTTAGTGATGCGGAAATTACCTTATCAATCATAGATCCTTCTAATAATGTTCTTAATGCTAGTGTTGCAAAGCAAAAGACAGATGAGTTTGGCAATACAGTATATGTTCTTACCACTCCATCAACGTCATCCTCAATTTCGGATCTCATAAAAAATGGATTTAAAATTGTAGCAAAAACAAATAAAGGTACTTTAAGTCAAGAACAAACTGTAAGTGTTACAGGGGCGGATAGTAATAACGAGTCTGACACTACAAGTATTGTATTGTTCGATGCGACTAAGACAACGTTAAATGTTCGTGGTGATCAGACAACTATAAAATTAACGGCAATTGATGCGAATGGTGCTACATTAGCAAATCAGGCAATTTCTCTTAAAGTAAGAAATTCAGCCTTAAACGGCGTTAAATTTACACCAAATGCTACCCAAACAGATGTAAATGGACAAATTACGTATACTTTGTCCTTTAGTGAGTCTCAACGAGCATCATCTTATTCAGCACAACAGTTCATTAACGATGATTTAGTTTTAGAAGCGAACTTTGGTCAGTCTACAAAAGTTTATACATATACACTAAATGTTGTAAATTCTTCTGTACCACAACCTGCAGGTGCCATTTCACTTGCTTACAACCCTACTAAAATTGAAGATTCTGCGTTAGGTGTCTATTATTATAAAAATATTTCAGTCCAAGTGACTGATGTTGATGGCAAACCCCTTGCAAACCAGAGTGTTGTAATGGGAGTAAATGCTCTAGCTTATAATAAGGGCTATTTTGGCTTTGTGGATACAGATCTCCCAGCAGATGGTAAAGCAGATAAATATTTACCAGTTCTTATTACTCAATGCGTTACTCCAACGATCAAAGTCAATAGCAGTGGAAATGAGATTGATCAATTGTCTCCTGTCAAACCTGGAACTACTGTACAAGTTGTGTCATTTATAAACTCTGAAGGTACACCTGCTACTGATAATAAATATACGACTGATGCAAATGGACGATTTGATTTAAAAATTCAATATCCTAAAATTTATGCTGGTTATTTAACAATTCAGTTGTTAGCAGATTCTACTGTGGGTGGTAAAGCAATTAGTGGTTCGACTAGTCTTGGTCTTGGTTATTTAATCACAGATGTAGATATTGAGAATAATATTGCACCAAATATTAGAAGCCCATATGGTATTTCTACTAATTGTAATGATGGTGAGTAATCCCCAAAAAAACAGCGCTTCGGCGCTGTTTTTTTATATCCCAGTTCCCACCATCACACTGGCTGTGGGGCGTACATTTACAGTACTGCAAGCAGTGGATGCCATACAAAAGCATAATAAGCTAAGATACAAAACTTTAATCATCCAATAAATCCATTTGTTTAGCCAACTGATATAAATTATTCGAACGATTACCTGTACGACAGAACATTAAAATCGGTTTTGGTAATTCATGATAATGATTGGCAAAATTGCGCACGTCTAACTCTGTAATTTGACCTGCAACGACAGGTTGATACACATAGTCGAGTCCTACATTACGCGCAGCTTCTTCGATTTGAGCACTGGTTGGTTGCTCAGGGCCACCTTCCAGATCTGGTCGGTTGTTAATGATGGATTTAAAGCCTTTTTCGACCACTTGTTCGACATGTTCTGGGCCAATTTGACCAGCAAAACCAACATTATCCGTCATTTCGTCACTCCAAAATTTAAAAAAACGTTTATGCTGTATCATAGCACTAAGCACCCTGTCACTTTAAACAGTGCTTTTAAAATATATAACGACCGATAACCAAAATATAACGCATTGGAGCGCGTATGCCTGCTTATACAGTTGAGCCGCTGTATGTACCCATTGGTCAAGAGACCATAGCTGCTGACTTCTATCGTCCTAAAGCAGATCGTAAACCTGCTGTGATCATCATGGCACATGAATTTGCCGCATTACGCCAGTTTAAATTGATTCAGTACGCACAAAAATTTGCTCAGGCGGGCTATGCGGTGGTGCTATTTGATTATCGTTATTGGGGCGGAAGCACAGGAAAGCCCAGAGAACTTATTTCACTCAAAGATCAGATCGAAGACTGGAAAACAGTTATTCAGCATATAAGTAGCTGTAAATGGGTAGATCAGCGACGTATTGTACTTTGGGGAACTGGACTCAGTGGTGGTTATGTCCTCAATTTGGCCAGTGAATTAAAAAATATTTCTTCAATTATGGTACAGGTGCCTTTTGTGGATGGTGCTGAAACCGCCAAAATTTATCCGATCCAGCAATTACCCAAAGCACTTAAATTATCTAGTCAGGATTATATGGGGGCAAAGGTTGGATTAAACCCACGAACCTTGCCCGTCGTGGCACAACAACAGCTTTCCTTTTTTCCAACCATTGATAGCTATCAAGGCTATTTATCGATTGTAAATCCTGATTACTATTGGAGTGGTGAAGTTCCTGCCCGCGCATTATTTCAACTGATTCGTTATCGGCCGATTCAATCTGTACGCGATATTAGTATTCCAGTCTTATTCATTGTCGCGAAACTGGATAGTCTGGTTCCTATAGATTCGAGTCGTGAAGCTGCGACCAATATCGCACCGTTTGTGACTTATCATGAATGGGATATGTATCATTTTGATATTTATCATGGCAAATGGTTTGAAAAAGCAGTAGCAAGCCAATTAGAATTTTTACATCAACATACTGGAGTGACTTGATATGATTATTGTTTGTCCAAGCTGCGGTGCTAAAAATCGGGTCGCTGAAGAAAAATTAAATGCAGATCCTAAATGTGGCCAATGCCATACCGCACTGATTCCACTTGCACCGATTGAGCTGAATGAGCAAAACTTCAGTCATTATGTAAGCAATAGTGATTTACCCATTCTGATCGATTTATGGGCAGATTGGTGTGGGCCATGCAAGATGATGGCACCTCATTTTGCTCAGGTTGCAGTACAGAATCCACATGTTATTTTCGCCAAAATTGATACTGAAGCTTCACCGCGTTTAAGTCAGGCTTTTCATGTCCGTAGTATTCCGACACTGGTTTTGATGAATAAAACCAACGAAATTGGTAGAATAAGCGGCGCGCTTCGATCCAGTGAGTTACAGCAGTGGCTGGATCAGCAATTACAAGCCCAAGTTCGGAGTTAATGTGTCAGAGTCTCTCAAAAAGCCTGAAGGAACTTTATCCCTTCAAACCATTGCAATGCCTGCCGATACCAACTGGAGTGGTGATGTTTTTGGCGGTTGGATTGTCTCACAAATGGATTTGGCAGGCGCAATTCATGCAGAACGTTTTAGTAAAGGACGTTGTGCAACCATTTCAATTAATCAGATGACTTTCCTTGTTCCTGTTAAAGTTGGTGATGTGATTAGTTGTTACACCAAACTTCTAAAAGTGGGAAATACTTCAATTCAGATCCAGATTGAAGTTTGGGATAGTCACGATGAATCTCGTCAACCTAAACAAGTGACGGAGGGAATTTTTACCTTTGTGGCGGTGGATGTAAAAGGTAATAAACGACAGATTCCTGAAGAAGTTAAGCAGAAATTTTTAGCAGTTTAATTTACAAACTAAAGTTTCCAAAAAGTTCAGTATGATGCTGAGCTTTTTTATGAGTTTTATTTACACTTAGAAATATTCAACTATGTACTTTTCACATAAATAGATAAAGCTCGGAAGGTTTCATCCGATACAATACTTTGATTTGGATCAATGATATGGCAGAAGAATTATCGCTACAACAGGGCAATAAAGCTGAACAATACCAAAGCCTGATTCCACAAATTCAGGCCATTGTTGCAGATGAAAGTGATGTGATCGCTAATCTTGCCAATATTTGTGCGGCATTAAAGCAACAATTTAACTGGTTTTGGATTGGATTTTATCTGGTTAAGGATAATGAATTAGTCTTGGGGCCATTTCAGGGGCCAATCGCCTGTACACGGATCGGCAAAGGGCGGGGCGTTTGCGGGACAGCATGGCAGCAACAGAAGGTTATGATCGTGCCAGATGTGGAGCAATTTCCAGGGCATATCGCTTGTAACTCTGATTCAAAATCTGAAATTGTTTTACCTGTGATGAAGCAGAATAAATGTGTTGCAGTATTGGATATTGATAGCGATGCATTGGATAGCTTTGATGAAGTAGATGCTGAATATTTAAAACAAATCGTTGCAATCGTAGAGCATTTTATTTAGTGATCAAAAATAAAGATCAAAAAACTAAAGCCCAAATATAGATTTGGGCTTTAGTTATTACATATAAATTATTTTGGACGTTTAGGTAACCATGCCCATAACATTTCACAATGAATCGGTTCATTTGAACCGTCGTCAATGACCGTCACAGGAATCAATAATTCACCTTTTTCATTATCCGCAATAAATTTTTGCTGTTCAGGCGATAAAGTTGCTGTTGCCGTTAATCCACCTTGTACCACTTTTAAATAATCGACATGCAGTGATTTAATGAGCAAAATTCGATTATCCGGGACATGCAGCCCTGTTAAAAAGCCTGTCGCAGTTTCAGCGAGTAATGCCATTGCAGCAGCATGTACACCTTTAATGTGGTTTTGCATATTGCGCTGATTTTCCAGACGCACCACGACATGGTCTTGATCAACTTCTAGATAACGAATATTGGCGGTTCCGACCATGGGTACAATCCGACCAAAGGCTTTACTCCAGAGTGTACTACGAATACTTTTCGGAAATTTTGACGTGGTTTTCACCAGTTTTGATAAACGATTGGCCTGTGACATAGTGCATCCTGTGTAAAAAGAACAGCGCTGAAATTAATCTTTAAAGTTATTAAACTGCAAGGGAAGACCAAACTGCTGTTCCTTTAGAAAAGCCATGACCTGTTGTAAAGTGTCACGTTTTTTATCGGTCACGCGAATTTTGTCTCCCTGTATAGAAGATTGCACTTTGATACCACTTTCTTTAATGGCTTTATTAATTTTTTTTGCGGTATCTGAGTCAAGTCCATCTTTGAGTTTGATTACTTGTACTACATTTTTTCCAGAAGCTGTGGCTTTTTGCGGATCAAGTGCTTGAACATCAATTTTACGTTTATAGAAATGATTTTCCAGCATGTTATAGACTTGTTCGCATTGAAAATCACTTTCTGTACTGATTTTAATTTCTTTGGATTTTTCATTCAGTTCAATAGAAACATCTTGTCCACGGAAATCGAAACGTGTTGCGATTTCTTTTTGAGTATTTTGAACCGCGTGATTAACTTCAAATAACTCTAATTCAGAAACAATATCGAAAGAAGGCATAGCTTAGACCTTTGCAAAGTGAAAGAATATCTGAGATGCTAGGGATGTTTTCTTCATTTGCCAAGTGTTGTTTACATCAAAGGAGTGCGCAATGATCCGTAAACAAGAAATTACGACATTTGAGTTCCCAGAAAATGCCATTATCTGGGATGTCCGTGACGCAAAATCATATGCTGAGGGGCATGTTAAAGGTGCAATAAATCAACCTATTAATGATTTAAAGGCCGATAGTCTGACTCAGGTGGCTGCGGATCAGCCGATTTATATTTTATGCGGTGGCGGTAGTAAAGCACCACGTGCGGCAGAATTACTTGATGGTTTTGATGCTGCACGCGAATATGTCATTCTGATGGGGGGAACCCGCGCTGCCAAAGATGCAGGTTTACCTTTAGAGCAGGGCAATTCATAAAAAAAGCACCCTCGGGTGCTTTTTTATTATATTTTAAATCAAGTTTTAGAAGCGGTAACCAATTTTTAAACCATAAGCGATGGCATGATTATCGGTAAAATCAGCGACATACTCAGAAGTACCAAATTGTGCTGCAGATTGTGCTTTGGCATCACCCAACCAAAAATATTTTACACCACCTGCAATAAAATAGTTTGGCGCTGGACTAAATTGCGCTCCTAGACCAACATTCCAATAACCTTCTGTTGGGCCAAGTGTTGTCACTGGATTACCTGCGCCAGAGTCCCAGCCTACTGAAATATTGCCCGCCCATTGCTCTGTTAGTTTACGGCCAACCCCTACATTTGCAGACCATTGATCATCTGTATAAGCGACCAGATCAAAACCATTTGGTTTATTAACTGTCGGACTTTGACCAGCAATCAGGCTTGCTTTACCAAATTTATCTGGACGGATTGAAAAATCTTTCCAGTTCACCCAGCGCACATTTGCAAAAGCAACCGTGTCAGCCATGATTCCTGTCTGGAAGTCTAAGTTTGCTGACTGAGGTGTGGTAATGTCGGTTTTATTTGGTGTTAAGAAGTTTAATGCACCAAAGCTTCCCGCAGAATTGAAAGTCTCTCTGGCATTGACTGAGTGTTCGATTTCAGAACGATAAGTCAAAGACGTTTTTAACGCAATCTCAGGCAGCTGGAATGCAACACCTGCTAGCCAGCCCACATCACCCGTTTCTTTAATGTTGGCATTGTAACCACCAAATGTTGCATTTCCACCATAAGCTGTACCTCGTAATTGGACGCTACCTTTAACGGTTTGATAGGCAGCACCACCATAAATATTCCAGTTTACAGTAGGTTGAAAACCTAGAATAAACGACAAATTTTGAGTAGTTACATCAACTTCAGTCCCTTCGCTACCATTATGGAATGCTCCATGACCAGCTAAAGCAGCCGCGGCTCCAGGCAGTACCGTAGGTAGTGCTGCGGTTGTAGTTGAATAAGTGGCTTTAGCTCCAAATGGCTGATCATAAAGTAAGCCAAAAGAAAAGTTTGGATGAAGCTGTAATTTTAATGCTGCATTATAAAATTGATAGTCATCTGCCATTTCACCAGTACTCGTGTTTGAGAGTAATGGCAGTGCTGCATTAGGATAATTGTCTTTGGTTTTGCCAGAAACATCAGGATCTAGAATTGAGATACCAGCTTCAAAATAGTTACCAGGTTGTAGAAATGCCGATATGGATTGACCTGAACGATCCAAAGCTGCTGCAAAAACCCCTGTTGCAGGCAGCGATGCAATGATAATGGCTGTGGTTAAATGTTTTAATTTCATTCTAATCTTTCCTTGAACAACAAAAGTAATTTATTGCTTATTTCCAAGCAATTACAGTTCTAATTTTTGGAGAAGTAAGTTCCATACAGGGAATTAATCTTCACTCCATGCAACAAAAATAACACAATTAAAATAAGAGTAAATGCTCTATGTTGCATAGTCAGTAAAAAAACTGTTTTAGCAATAATTTGATACAGAATTTTATTGAGTTTTAAAAAAGAGCTTAAAAATAATAATGATATAATTCAATAAATTAATTTATTTGTCTTAAATGTTTAATTGTCTCTAATTAACAAATAACTAGACGCTACAGTCAAAGATTTATTTTGATGATTATGAGTGATTTGATCGAAATCGGATTTGTTCATCCAGATTTATCAATGAAGAATTGGTTTTTGATGGTTTTATTAAGTATTTTTTAAGATTTATGTTGATTTTTTATTTTTATCTAAAATATATTCATAACAAAGCTCTAATCTTTATTTTAAAAGGAACTTTTATAACTTGCGCTTTAGGTCAGGTGAGACGCATATGATTTCATTCATCCAGAAGCTGGCAGTTAACCATCCATTTAATTCCAAATTGGTCGCTAAAAGCGCCATACAGTACGCCCCAAAAGGTTTTTTGTAACGGCATTTCAATAACTCCACCTATGGAAAGTAGATTGAATAGGCGGCGGGCTTCGTTATCATTATTTTCGAGATTAATGGAAATGTAGTGATTATTGCCTTTATTTAAGATGGCATTTGCTGGACTACAAAATTGCTCATTGACATCAGAGCCCATGAGTACTGTAAATTCGTTGATAGGCAGCGAAACATGCAATATTAGACTTTTCTGTGAATCTGACAATACAATTCCTTCCTGAGGTGGAAGGTCATCATATCGAGTCAATACTGAAAACTCTCCACCGAAAATCGATTGGTAGAAGGTAAATGCTGCTTCGGCTTTACCGTTGAAATTAAGATAATGATTGAACTGCATAAGATTTAACCCTGTTATTTTTATTTATTGTGACTTGAGTGACTATAATTTTAAAACTGAATAAAAAACAGTCTTATTTTGTATATTTATAAAAAATCCCGCCTTAGCGGGATTGGTGACATCATACAGTAACAATAGATTATAGTAGCTCAATGGCAACCGCAGTTGCTTCACCACCACCGATACATAGCGCAGCAACACCTTTTTTCCCGCCTGTACGTTTTAGTGCATGAATCAACGTCAAAATAATCCGCGAACCTGTTGAGCCTACAGGGTGTCCTAAAGCACACGCGCCTCCATGAATATTGACCTTTTCAGGATCAAGTTTGAAATCATCAATAGCGCACATGGTGACCATTGCAAAAGCTTCATTGATTTCCCAGAGATCTACATCCTGAGCAACCCAACCTGCTTTTTTAAGAACTTTGGCGATTGCGCCTACAGGAGCAATGGTAAACTCTGATGGATGTTGAGAGTTTGATGCAGTGGCTACAATTTTAGCTAATGGTTGTAAATCACGTTGTTTGGCAATTTCACCAGAAGTAAGCACAAGTGCAGAAGCACCATCAGAAATTGAACTTGCATTGGCAGCAGTGATGGTTCCGTCTTTGGCAAATGCGGGTTTTAAGTACGGAATTTTGTCAATTTTGGCATTTAAAGGCTGTTCGTCTTGATCAATCGTAACGTCACCTTTACGTGATGAAATGGTCACAGGCACGATTTCATCTTTAAAATAACCTTCAGTAATGGCAGTTTGGGCACGTTTGAGTGAGCGAATAGCAAATTCATCCATTTGTTCGCGCGTGTATCCACGTGTATTGGCCATATCCTGCGCAAAAGACCCCATTAAGCGACCAGTTTCTGCATCTTCAAGACCATCAAAAAACATATGATCTTTAATTTCACCATGCCCCATACGATAACCTGCTCGAGCTTTAGGTAAAATATAAGGTGCATTGGTCATGGATTCCATACCGCCCGCCACTACGATTTCGGCACTACCTGCTTTAATCATATCAGTAGCTTGCATTACTGCTTTCATGCCAGAACCACATAACTTATTGATCGTTACGGCACCCGTTGAGTCAGGTAAACCTGCTTGACGCATCGCTTGGCGTGCAGGGCCTTGCTTCAAACCTGCGGGTAATACACAACCCATGATGACTTCTTGAATATCTGTAGGCTGTAGGCCTGCGCGTTGAACAGCTTCACGGATGGTGACTCCGCCTAGTTCTGGTGCTGTCGAAGGAGATAAATCTCCCTGAAATCCACCCATTGCGGTACGAGCGCCATTTACAATTACGATATCAGTCACAATGATTTCTCCCTCAATGATTTAAAGCTTACATTCTCTAAGAAGTATATTAAAAAAGCAGACCTAGAAAATTGACTTAAAAGACCAGAACCTAGACTGAACAGTTTTCTTAACAATTTGCTAAAGGTTCATCTCGAGGATGTCCCATTCGACTCAATGTTAATTTACGATGATTATGATATTGATCAGAGCAATACTGAAAAGTACCATTTGAAGATAAAGGAAGTCCTGAGTTTCCTTCAAAAATGATTCTTCTATTACCAAATCCCCGCCATGACAGAGTGCCGTATCTCAATTGCATGTTCTCAAAGGCTAATATAGGCTCATCTAAGTCATAGTCCCGATTTTTATTCTTATCGATAAAAACCATATAACCATTATTCCAATCGTTATTACACTCTTTAAAGCTAGTGCTGGCACACAAAATAATGTTTTGTCTAAATAACAAAGACTCATGTTTGGCTTTTTGTATGTAAAGTGTGAGTGTTTTGGGGACTTTTTTTGCCTCTTGTGCAGCCATATATTGATGATAAGAGGGTATGGCAAAAGAGGCAATTACAGCAATTACAATGATTACCACGCTAATTTCAATTAACGAGAATCCACAATTTTTATTTTTCATGTTAAGAATACGTCCGTCTTATGTAATTTTTTTTGTTTTTTAACAGTAGATTAAGTACAAAACATTGAAAAAAAGATCGAATTGAAATATTTATTACTTAAGCGTTTGAATACTGTTAAAATAAAGAAAGCGTGAAGATAAGCTATTCACAACAATAAATTGAGTAAATAGTTACCGAATTACAACGGAAATTGTAAGTAATTTTGTCAATAATTTACTTGATTAAAGTTATCAAGCACTTGGAAATCAGTTTAAGTGTTTGTATGATTCAACGTGAGTAGCTTAAAAATAATACTGGGGTATATAAAAAGTTATCTCAGGGCCATAAAAATTTTAGGCTGAGCTTGAATAACAAACAATTTGTTTATCTCTGGAGGATATCCATGAAATTGAGTCGTATTGCACTTGCTACTATGCTTGCTGCTGTTCCATTCGCTGCTGTAAATGCTGGCGTTACCGTAACTCCTTTATTGCTTGGTTATACATTCCAAGACACGGAGCACAACAACAACAAGCTAACTAACGGACCAGAGCTTCAAGACGATTTATTCGTTGGTGCGGCACTGGGTGTTGAATTAACGCCTTGGTTAGGTTTCGAAGCTGAATATAACCAAGTAAAAGGTGATGTAGACGGTTCTATCGCTGGTGCTGAATACAAACAAAAACAAATCAATGGTAACTTTTATGTAACTTCTGATTTGATCACCAAAAACTATGACAGCAAAATCAAACCTTATGTGTTGTTAGGTGCTGGTCATTACAAATATGAATTTGATGATGGCGTATACCGTGGTGCTCCATGGAAAGGCAATAGCGAAGAAGGTACTTTAGGTAATGCTGGTGTTGGTGCATTCTGGCGCTTAAACGATGCATTGTCACTTCGTACTGAAGCTCGTGGTACATATAACTTTGATGAACAATTCTGGAACTATACTGCACTTGCAGGTTTGAACGTAGTTCTTGGTGGTCATTTGAAACCAGCTGCTCCAGTTGTAGAAGTTGCTCCAGTTGAGCCAACTCCAGTTCAACCTCAACCACAAGAGTTGACTGAAGATCTTAACATGGAACTTCGTGTGTTCTTTGATACTAATAAATCAAATATCAAAGACCAATACAAACCAGAAATTGCTAAAGTTGCTGAGAAGTTAGTCGAATATCCTAATGCAACTGCACGTATCGATGGTCACACAGATAACACTGGTCCACGTAAGTTGAACGAACGTTTATCATTGGCTCGTGCTAACTCTGTTAAATCAGCTCTTGTAAACGAATACAACATCGATGCATCACGTTTATCTACACAAGGTTTCGCGTGGGATCAACCGATTGCTGACAACAGCACTAAAGAAGGTCGTGCGATGAACCGTCGTGTATTCGCTACAATTACTGGTAGCCGTACTGTCGTAGTTCAACCTGGTCAACAAGCTCAATAATCTGAGTTTTTGATTGCAAAAGAGCAGCTTTAGAGCTGCTCTTTTTTTATCGCTATTCTAAAAATATAAAAAATGCACTAAAAAGTGCATTTATGAGATCAATTTTAGTTTAGGCAAGAAGCTGCGTTAGCATTTCCTCATAGATTTCAGCTAAAGGTTCTAGATCGGCAACATTCACATGTTCATTAATCTGATGAATAGAGGCATTTAGTACACCCAACTCTAAAACTTGTGCGCCAGTAGGAGCGATAAAGCGTCCGTCTGAAGTTCCACCAGTTGTCGATAATTGACTTTCGGTGCCTGTAACTTTTTGAATCGCATGTTTGGCTGCATTGACGAGTTCGCCAACAGGAGTTAAAAAAGGTAATCCTGAAAGAGTCCAGTCAATATGATACTCAAGCCCATGTCGATTAAGTAAATCTATAACACGCTGTTTTAAAATCTCGGCTGTAACTTCTGTTGAGTATCTAAAATTAAAGGTTACTTCTAGTGTTCCCGGAACAACATTAGTTGCTCCTGTTCCAGAATGAATGTTGGAGATTTGAAAGGTGGTTGCTGGAAAATATTGATTACCTTCATCCCAAATAGTTTGACATAGTTCATCAATAGCAGCGGCAGCCAAATGAATTGGATTACGTGCCAGATGTGGATAAGCCACATGACCTTGCTTGCCCTGAACGGTCAAAACACCGTTGAGTGAACCGCGACGTCCATTTTTAATAATATCGCCTAATTGTGCTGTACTTGATGGCTCACCCACCAGACACCATGTGATTTTCTCTTGACGCGCTTCAAGCGTCTCAATGACTTTAACCGTGCCATTTATTGATGGGCCTTCTTCATCTGAGGTAATGAGATACGCAATTGAGCCTTTATGATGTGGATGTTTTTTTACAAAACGCTCAGTGGCGACAACCATCGCTGCCAAGGCTGTTTTCATATCTGCTGCGCCACGACCATATAGTTTCCCATCTCTAATTTCGGGTTGAAATGGGTCTGTTTCCCAAGCCTGTAAGCTACCTGTTGGTACAACGTCAGTATGCCCTGCAAAACAAAAAACGGGAGATTGTGTACCTCGACGCGCCCATAAATTATCGACATCCTCAAAACGCATATGCTCGATTTGAAAACCTGCCTGAATCAGGCGCTCCGCCATAATATTTTGACAATTATGATCCATCGGAGTAACAGAAGGTTGACGTAAAAGCTCTAAACTAAGATCTAAGGTGGCTGATGAAGTCATAGGAAACAATATTGGCAATGAAAAACTGGTGGTTATAATAGGCGAAACTGCCAGCTATGAATATGCATAAATGAAAAAACCTTATCAAACGATAAGGTTTTTAAAACGAATTGTAAGATATTAAGCTTACATTTTGTTTTGTGTTTTTTCAGCAGTTTTGGTCACGGCATCGCCTGCTTTAGACACGTCTTGTCCCATACCTTTAAATGTATTACAACCCGTTAAAACAAAAGCAACCATGATTGATGCAGCTAAGATTTTTTTCATCATCTATCTCCACTTTAGATTTAATTCTGATGTACTTAAGAGATTAAAAACTAATCATAAAAATAAACATGAGTGTTTGATAGTAAATGTGTTAAAAAGTGTTTCAAAAGAGAATTGTTCTTGTAAATAAACTATTTATAGGTCAGTAAGTGTTGTCGATACATATAGTTTTGGATATCAGACTTGGGGTTAAAATATAGGCCATTGGTCCACCAAATAGCCTCATTTGAGGATTGATTAAGGTTGGGACATAACCATTCATGCCGTGTTAATCGATAATAACTTTTTTTGGTTTGATTTCCCCATTGACCTAATCGTCTCTGTGGTTGAATCCAGTCTAAAGATCCTGTGTTATCAAACGAAGCTTCGGGCAAATAAAGCTGTCCTTTGAGCAGAGCATAACGTTTCTGGATAAGATGCTCCTCAACTTGTACAAATTGAAATTGTCGTTGAGTAAAATGATTCATTTTCTTGGATAATGTGTCGTCACGGTTGAGTCCAAACCAACACCCTAAGGAAAGATCTGCTTCACCCAAGTAATATTTTAAAGCAACTTCCCAATGCTCAATGTCGTTCGTATCCTGATTTAAAACTAAAAAATCCAGTTCGCCTAAAGTTTTCGCCCCTTGTATTTGTTGAAGGCTATGACCTAAAAGCTGGTACGGATGATAATCAGCATCTCGTAGCCAGAACCAGAGTAGGTATTCAAAGCGTAAACCTAAACGGGTACTTTTCAGTTGATTTAAAAAATCTAGTAGGGGGACAGGGGATTGATCGAGTTTATGTAAGCGTGGTTGATAGATCTTAAATTGTTGTTGCCAGAAATTCGCAGTGTGTAGGTCAAAATGATAATGAATACTTAGTTCATCTGGAATGCTTTTAATGATATTCGGACTCGCCAAACAAAAAGCCAACTGACGTACACTTGGTTGTTTGAATTGTAGCCATGGTTCAAAATATTCAGATTTGAAAAGAGATGAGGGCATAATCACCTGATGCAATAATTTAAACTCGGAATAAGCAAATACGTGATAAAACTTTTATACTAGGCGCGCGTAAGCAATTTTAGGATTCGGTATGAAAACGTTGTTTTGGCGAAGCCTTGTGCTGATATTTATCACACTTGGGATTATTGGTGCAATTTTGCCTGGTATGCCAACAACTGTCTTTTTAATCCTGGCAGCATGGGCTGCTTCAAAAGGCTGGCCACAAATGGATGAGTGGTTACTCAACCATCCTAAATATGGCTCGACCTTACGCAATTGGCGTGAACATGGTACGGTTCCACGTAGAGCGAAATGGATTGCCAGTATAATGATGCTCATCAGTGGCATCATAATGTTGTTTACCAATGCACCATTTTGGGTAAAGGTTTTTACTGATAGCATAATGTTGATTGTCGCAGTATGGTTATGGCTCCGTCCTGAGCACCGTTAAAAAAAGCAACGCTTTTTAGGTGCGCAAGGTGAGGGCTATGCCCGAGTGAAATCGTTAAAAAACTTAAAGCACCCCTTTAAGGATTTCTTAGGTGCGCATGGTGAGGGCTATGCCCGAGTGAAACCGTTAAAAAACTTAAAGCATCGCTTTAAGGCTTTTTAGGTGCGCAAGACGAGAACTACCTTTGAGTGAAACTGTTAAAAAAACTTAAAGCATTACTTTCAATTTTTTACGATACGGGAATTTGCGAATATTTCCCTTATTTTTTTAATATTAAATCAGAGAAATACCATGTCTTATACGCTAGAACAAGCCGATATCTTGATTGATTTAGAACAACAGCTTTTATATTTACCTCAACATAATAAGTTATATTTGATTTCTTCTGGTAAAAATGGAATTGGCGAACAGGAAAATTCGGGCAAAACACCTCGTGGCTGGCACCGAATTGCTGAAAAGTTTGGTGAACATTTGCCTATCAATACTGTTTTTATCGCGCGGCAGCCGACAGGTGAAATTTATTCCCCATCATTGGCAGTACAGAATCCGCAACGAGACTGGATTTTATCTAGAATCCTTTGGTTAGATGGTCTTGAACTAGGCTTCAATCAGGGGCAAGGTTGCGATAGTAAACAACGCTATATTTATATTCATGGAACACCTGACACTGAACCAATGGGAATACCTGTTTCACATGGTTGTATTCGGATGCGTAATCAAGATATGGTTGAGGTATTCGATTTGGTCCAACAAGGCGCGTTGGTTTATTTATCTGAAACAAAAATTGAATCATTTAATCCTGTACTGGCAAATTTGAGCTCCGAAAAAAGATTTTCAATTTAGGATTGAATGATTTCTAAAGTTAAAAAAGAAAGTTGATGTTTAAATAAGACACAGAATTTTCAGGTTTTTCTATCGAATGACTTATTTTTTAATCATTCACACTGGATTTTAAGAAAAGAAAAGCAAAAGCGTTTGACACGCTGCTTAGATTCTCTATAATGCACCTCACAAACGATAAAGACGTTAAGGGCGCTTAGCTCAGTTGGTAGAGCGTCTGCCTTACAAGCAGAATGTCGGCGGTTCGATCCCGTCAGCGCCCACCAAGCCTTTACGTTAAGACTTCAGTGCAGCGGTAGTTCAGTTGGTTAGAATACCGGCCTGTCACGCCGGGGGTCGCGGGTTCGAGCCCCGTCCGCTGCGCCACTTAAGTTTTAATATCGTTTGCCACAATAGTGACTTTGTAAAAGTGCAGCGGTAGTTCAGTTGGTTAGAATACCGGCCTGTCACGCCGGGGGTCGCGGGTTCGAGCCCCGTCCGCTGCGCCACTTAAGTTTTAATATCGTTTGCCACAATAGTGACTTTGTAAAAGTGCAGCGGTAGTTCAGTTGGTTAGAATACCGGCCTGTCACGCCGGGGGTCGCGGGTTCGAGCCCCGTCCGCTGCGCCACTTTTTACAAACACTTTTGAGGGCGCTTAGCTCAGTTGGTAGAGCGTCTGCCTTACAAGCAGAATGTCGGCGGTTCGATCCCGTCAGCGCCCACCATATATGTGACTTATACTTTTTTTTAAAAAGTATTATGTGCAGCGGTAGTTCAGTTGGTTAGAATACCGGCCTGTCACGCCGGGGGTCGCGGGTTCGAGCCCCGTCCGCTGCGCCACTTTATATAAAGTATGTAAATACTTACCTCTCTGATACAAGATGCTTTTAGAAAAATCACAGATTTTTCTCTTACGCTCAGACAAAGCTTCGCTTTGTTTGTCTTTGCTCAGGGCGCTTAGCTCAGTTGGTAGAGCGTCTGCCTTACAAGCAGAATGTCGGCGGTTCGATCCCGTCAGCGCCCACCATATCTCCTTTATCTTGCTTTTTTTCTACGTTTTTCCTAAGCTTTAGCTTTATTCTGCTTCATTATTATTACAATATGCGAAATCCCTATCAACGTCATTCATTGGGTCAATCTCATTCTTCATTAAATCCTAAAGATTTATATAAACAATTCATTGAAACAATGCTGATGCAGAAGCACGTCATCGGTTTATATGATGAGGGTTGGGCGTTATGTTCTACTCCAACAGGTCAGCAGGCATTTGCAATCTGGCAAAGTAAACATTTAGCCCAGTTATTACAAAAAGGAAGTTGGCAAAATTACCAGATTCAAGAAATTTCGCTTTCAACTTTAGTGCAAAAACTGATTCCCTATTTACGCGAGCAACGTACTTTATTTTCTTTAAACTTGACACCAGAAGGGCAGAATTTACTGGTCAAGCCTGAAAATCTGCTCGCGGATATTAAGCGCTGTCTTTATCAGCTTTATATGCAAAAGCCAGAGGCCTTTGCTGATTTACAATTAGCTTTACCTCGTTCCATTCGGTTGAATTAGTTTAGTTATTCATGAAGTACCCACCCGCTCAGATAAGCAAAATACTCTCTTAACCATGCGTTATAGCGAATGAGTAGCGGAGTTGGCGCAGCAACCATATATACATCTGAGTAACCCTGTTTTTGAGCAATGGCTTTGGCGCGAACGGTATGAAAGTCGCTGGTGACAATGGCGATAGGATCATTCAACTGAATCTGATGTTGTTTTAAAATTAGCTGACTATTTTTTAAATTGAGTTCGGTGCTGGTACTTTGAGTTTCAAGTGCCATTTGCTGGGATGGCAGGGCATAATGTTGCTGTAAATACTTTGCCATAATGGCTGCTTCGGTTTGAGTTTCTCCAAAGTCTAATCCTCCAGTTAGGATCACCAGCGCGTCTGGTTGGCTCTGGGCAATTGGAGCAGCGGTGTCTAGTCGTTTGGCTAGGGCTGCTGAAGGTTGTCCATTTTCGATACCACTACCCAGTACAATAATGGATTTTACCGCGGGAATAGAGGCGCTATGTTGAATTTGTACCGTCAAGAAAATAAAGAATGCAAACAGCGTCATTAGCCAGACAATGAAGATTCCCCAGCCAAATCGCCAAAGTTTTTTAAATTTCAGATGTCGATTTAGCCATGTTTGGATTTGAACGTTAAAGACCGCATATATGCAGAAAATGAGTCCAATGAATAGGGGTAACATCACCCCCAAATGGATTTTTCGATAAGATAAAAGCAATATCGCATCTATACATAAAATTAAACCGACAACGAATAAGCTAAGACGCATCAAAAAAGGAGCAGACATATCAAATGTTCTTATCAAAGGTAAGTTATACAATAAAAACCAACTGTAGCAATTTCATTGAGTCGAGTCGAATAAAAAGGGATATTCCTATATTTTGGAATATCCCTTGTCCATTAATTTTAAGGATTTGCAAAATTGCTTAGTAAACGTCTCTACGATAACGTCCATTTAAACGTAATTCATCGACTTGAGCCTCACCTAGAATATCGTTGAGTGATTGATCTACACCGCTCGCCATTCCCTCAATGCTACCGCAAACATAAATTACTGCATCACGATCAATCCATGCTTTCAATTCATCGGCTTGTTGTCTTAAGATGTCCTGCACATAGACGCGTTGTTCCTGATCACGTGAAAAGGCTAAATCCAGTCGTTTGAGCATGCCCATGTTGTGCCATGCTTCAATGGTTGTTTGATAGAAAAAATCGCAACGACGTTGTCTTTCACCAAATATTAACCAGTTTTCTGAATAATCCTGACGAGTACGTGCATGTAATAAACTCATTAACCCTGCGATACCTGTACCATTCCCAATGCAAATCATTGGGCGATTATCATCAATTAAATGGAAAGATTCGTTGGTACGAATACGAAGGGCGATTGTGTCATTGACTTGAGTATGCTCGGTCAGCCAACCAGAACCCAGTCCAAGTTGACCGTTTTGATCAAGCTGTTGACGAACCGTAAGCCTTAAAAATAACTGGGTTGGAATACTGGCAATCGAGTATTCACGTGTTGGCAATGTGGGAAGTTGTTCGAGTAAATGTTCCATATTGGCAAAAGGTTCAACTTCTACCGTCAGGTCTTTATCCCAAAGTGCTTGTTGAATAGAAATAGATAAAGAATCGACCAATGTATCAGGATGGACTTGATGCTTTTGTAAGAACTGTTCAATACGAGCGGCACTGTTGCCAGGTTGAATCTCGGCAATGTCACCCGCTTGCCAATGCACTTCATGTTTGGGCGTAAGCTCAAGGTTATAGGCAGGCGCACCCAGACTGTCTGGGTTGAGTTGAGTGCGTTTATCCAGTACCCATGTATCAAATGTTTTTTCAATACTCATCGATTGAAGTTCTAATTGACTTGCTTTGGCTAAAGCTTGATTCCAGCGTTGTACATCTTCATTGTTGGCATTGTTGACTTCAATCAAATCAAATAATGCCTGTGCACCACATTGTTTTAACCAGTCATTGACGCGATGTCCAAAGCTACAATAAGTGTCTGGATATTCATCTGAACCCAAAGCCAATACGGCATAATGCATATGAGTTAAGTTTAGATTTGAGCTTAAAAACTTTTTCTCAAAACTACTTGCCAAATCAGGGGCTTCACCTGTGCCGTAGGTGCTGACCACAAATAAAATCTGTGGTGCAGTTTTAAGTTCATTTTCGGTCAATTGCTGTATGGGTTTCACCGTCACAGGCTGATGCGCTTCTTGCAGACTGGTGGCTGTTCGCCATGCCAGTTGCTCGGATACACCTGTCTGAGAGGCATAGGTAATGAGCCATGGTGTTGCATTTGGATCAATATAATGATCGGCGAGTTGATGACGTGCAGCTTTAGTCAATCGTTTTTGTTTGCGGCGTTTCAGATAAAGCATCCAACCGGTCACAAAAAATAAAGGCATTGCCAATGAAGCCAATAGGGCAAAAAATTGATAAATAGGTCCAAAGAAACTACCACGATGCACAGGTAACATGCTGCTCATGATTTTTTCATTTAGCTTTTTATCTTCATAAAGTTCAAGTTTTTCAATTTTGTGGGTTTGATAGTTATACGTTGCGCTATTGCGAGCGCGTTCATGTTGTGCAACTGGATCGACAAAACTCAGTTCAATTGAACCATCTGGTGTTTTCGGTAAGTTAATGGTTAAGGTTGAATAATCACGACCAATTTTTTGGTTAAACTCAGTCCACGTCTGGTTCAATGCTTGCTGGATTTGAACAGGAGATAACGCTGATTGCTCTCGATCTGTTGATCTATCGCCAGTTCTTGGGTGATTCATTTGACGATGATTTTGTTGCATTGTCTGAGCTTTGTCATTTGCAGACTGAGGACGACCATTTTGTTCTGGATCGCGTGGACTGCCCGTACGTTCTCGACCACCTTGCTGCATTTGTGGTTTAGGCTGTTCGACCCCCATGACTTTAAACATGCCACTGCGCCACCAGTCATATGACCAATATAGCCCGGTACATGCCAAAATCAGATAAAACACGACGACCCATGTTCCGACGACTGCGTGTAAATCCCAAATAAAATTGCGGCCTTTGAGTTTTGGTTTTACAAAGAGCCATTGGCGCAGAGAATGCTTTTTTGGCCAACGCAGATACAAACCACTCAAGACAAAGAAAATGAGCATCAGCGTACATGCACCTGTAATCTGTTTACCTACAGGACCAAAGGTGAGCGTACGATGAAGCTGTTGTACAAACTGAAAAAAGCCGCGACCTTTAATTTCAGGGAGTACTTGAGCGGTATAAGAATTGACCATCATGTTATAACCACGACGTTCACCTTCTTTGGCGATATTCACTGTCGATGATGCCGTTGGATCTTTTGCGATGGTAATGCTATTGATTTTTATGTCGGGATCTTGCGTTGAAAAATGCTGATAAAGCTGAACAGGTGTAAGCTTAGGTTGCGCTTGTGCTTGCACCACGTAGCTGTCTTGATTGATCCATTCTAAAATTTGTTGCTCGTAGGAGTAGATTGCCCCTGTGACTCCCATTAAAGAAAGAATCAGTCCCGCTGTAATCCCTAAAAACCAGTGAATCTGGAAAAACGTTTTTTTAAACATGATGATAGAAGATGTTTTAAGCAAAGAAATTTGATTAATTATAACCAAACATTGAGAAGATAATATGGATTTTGTAGGTAATATTAATTTTCATTATCATTTATAAATAAAATGTAAAAAAACCTCCATGAAGGAGGCTTTAATGAAGACTAAACTTTAAATGGTTTTGGGTTCACCGACAGCTTCAGTTAAATGCTTACGAATCGTGTTAAACGAAAAGTTTTTTGAATCCATCCGTTTCGGCAAAATATACGCCCCTTGTTGGCCTTTGACCTTGAAATTCATCAAGATAAAATCAGGTGTATTGTACCATTCATAAATGTCTTTCCAGCCAATGGTACCTACGCCTTCCTGAGCACCCATTTGCTGACGCATGACAATCCCATGCGGTTGCACACCTAAACGGATTCCTTTAATTTCTTGAACAGGAAACTCGTTCATCTTACGTTTTACATACCATTCAAGACCGTATTTACGGATTAAAAAGTAGAGCACCACGCAGACAATGGCGACCCAGCAAAAAATCGTGGAATAGTTTTTGAGTAAGACAATACCAGCAAGTGATAATGCAACCACCACAGCCATAATGATCCATGCTTTGGTGCTAATTTTATTAGTACTACGCCACATCATCAGTTGAACATTGCGTTGTTCTGCTTCAGAAACTTCGTAGATAACAGGCTGTAATGTATAAGCGTATAAAGATTTCGCGGTCATAGTGCAAATTGTGAATTTCAAACTGATTGGAGTTTAGCATTAATTTAGCCAATCTCGTGAATATATTCTGCCATTTTAAGGGGAATTATAATGACCCTAATTCGGTTGCATCATTATCCCGATCATGACTCAGACTTTGTTTCAGCCGACTGAGCTGATTCAAAATACTGAGCATCAATGACAACTGTTGCAAAATAATTAAAGAGGTCTGATCTTCCTGACTATTTTGTTTGAGGCGCTGGCGAATGGTTTGCAACATATTTTGTGAGCTTAAATCTGGAACTTCATCGCGTAAAAGGGCGCCCTGAATATCATCTAGTGCTTGATCGAGTAATTTTAAAATATCTTGATCCTGACTTTGTTCACGATGCGCACCTAACGCAGCAATATAGCTCAGGAAAGTATGATTCAAACATAAAAACTCAAAAGCCAGTGTTTTTTGATAAGGATCAAAATCAGGTTCAGTGGCCAGAGTAGAAATGAGAGAGGCAACTTCTGCATCGGTATTATGTGCTGCACGACGTGCCACTCGATAATTCAAACCATGATCACGTCCTTCATGATACTGACGCACCACATCTTTTAAATAATTACACTGGGCCTGTAAAGAGCGCTGAATGGTACGAGGCAAGCGTCGAAACTTCCAGTCTGGCCAGATAAAGCTCACTCCAAACCATGCCAAAGCACAGCCAATTAAAGTATCGATTAGTCGAGGGATACCCGCAGAAAAACCTGAACTATCCAGATTAAAATTGATCAACGCCAAAATCGTAATAAATGCAGTCGCCTGTGCGTATTGTTTACTACGTAGTTCAAAGAATAAGACGCCACTTATCACCAGTAACAGCAACTGTCCTTCGAGTGACGGTACAAAATATAAAATAGCAAGACCGCAAATAATACCGACTAATGTTCCGATTATGCGCAATCTTAATCGTCGTTTAGTCGCATTGAAATTTGGTTGGCTGACAAATAAAGCGGTAAGCAAAATCCAGTAACCATACTTAATCTCCGTAATCTGAACGAAGATATAGGCAATGAGCAGCACAATCGAGAGTCGAATTGCATGTCGAAATAACACCGACTCAGGCGTTAGATTTTGTTTAATGCGGGTAACGATATCACTCCAGCCTTTTAAATCATCATCTTTTAACTGATGTTCAAACTGTTTGCTTTTTTCAAGGCTGATATTGCGTTCTGTTTCTAGGTTACGCAGTTGTGCATCAATCGATTTTAGATTTTGATATAAGGCATACAAAGCGTTGACCCAGACCTGATCATAGATCTGTTCTTGCTGTAATTTTTCCAGAGAAAGTTTCAGGTTTTCAAAAGCATGTTTAAAGCGTTTGTTATGGATATACGCTTGTCGCTTTAAAATGCTTTGACTTAAATCCTGACAAGCTTTGCCCTGTATTGATAAAATACGCTGGAAACGGAATAAAATATCACTGTGCTGAAATACTTTAGACAATTCCTGATAACTGATATGTGCTGAGTCGGCACGTTCATGAATATCCTGAACCACAAAATAATAATGCAGACTGCGGCGGGGGTCTTTTTGTCCACGGTCACCCTTTAGACGGGTCAGCAAGGCAGTTTTGGTGTCGTTGAATACACCGATCAATTTGCCATTTTCCAGTGAAAGATCAATCATACTTTGTTGATAGCTTTCCGCTGTCATATCGACATCAAACAAATTTGACTTGGCAAACAGAAAATTTCCAAGCGCCTCATAACATGCACTGAGTTTATCCTGTAAAGGACGTACAGGAAAAAGTAGAAAGCTAATGGTTGAAATCAGACCATACCAAGCTGCCCCAATGACCAGTAACACGGGTTGCATATACCATTCATCAAAAAGATGTACACCAAGCATGGAATAAACAGAAACAACCAGACATCCATAGGCGATGGTGGCGTAACGCCGTCCCAACGAACCGAGTAAAATCCAGCCGATACATGAAGCGATTAGCCCAATGGCAAACAAAAATGGATAGGGAAAAAGTAATTGAACCGAAGCCGACGTAATAAAAAATCCAACCGCGGTATAGACCAAATTCATGATGCGCACAGAAAAGCGGTCATCAATATCACTTAAACCAGCGGCGACCACGCCTAAAGTTAAAGGAATGGTGGCAAGCTGAAAATTTAGGAAGTAGGGAACAAATGCTGTACCTGTAAATGCAATTAACATGCGCAGGTTGTACATTAATGTCGTATTATAAGTGGCTCTTCTGACATGCGCGAATAAGGGTTTCAACCTGAATCCTTTGTGACAAATGTAACATGAGCTTAACCTTAGCCAAGCCTCACAAATTACGTTTGGAAAATACTCGTTCTATAGTCTGAATCATACTATGGACAGTGTTCCTTGTCTTTAAACCCACTATTTAAAATTGAAATGTAGATATGTCTGAAAATAGATCACGACAGCAATATTCATCTGCCTGGATCATGCTACTGGCCTTATTGACCGCATTGGGACCGTTATCGATTGACATGTATTTGCCTGCTTTGCCACAAATGGCAAAGGATTTTGGGGTCAGTACCCAAATGATGGCGAATACATTGCCTGCGTATTTTTTTGGTTTAGCAATTGGTCAGTTACTTTATGGCCCGATTAGTGATCGGATTGGGCGTAAAAAACCGCTTTATGTGGGATTGAGTTTATATGCCATCGCGAGTCTGCTATGTATCTTTGCCAGTAGCGAATGGAGTTTAATTGCTTTGCGCGTGGTTCAGGCATTGGGTGGTTGCGTTGGTGTGGTGATTGCTCGTGCCGCAATCCGAGATCGATTGGATGTACAAGGTTCTGCTCAGGCATTTTCCAGTATGATGATTGTGATGGGGATTGCACCGATTGCAGCACCGACACTTGGCGCATGGATCTTATATTTCTTTAACTGGCATGCGGTATTTATTTCTCTTTCAATAGTGGGATGTATCTGTTTGTTCTGTGTACATTTCTTTTTTAAAGAAACATTGCAACCTGCGCGTCGTCTCAAGCTAAGTTTCAATCAAATATTGACTTTGTATGCGGCTATTTTCAAAGATAAAAGTTTTCGCTTACCGATGTTGGCCGGCTGCTTAACAGGCGGTGCATTATTTAGTTATATCAGTTCAGCCTCACCTGTTTTTATGGATATGTATGGTTTGAACCAGCAACAATTTGCTTATGCTTTTGGCTTTAATGCGATGGGAATTATTATCCTCTCATCAATCAATAAACGGTTAGTCACTAGACTGAGTACGATTCAGCGACTCAAACTGGGCGGAACAATTCAGTTTACAGGGGCAGTGATCGTGCTGCTAAGTGGTTTGTTGCCACATGCATCATTAGCAATAATAATGGTTGGCTTATTTTTTACAGTATCTGGTTTGGGTTTTACTGGACCCAATGCGATGGCCTTGGCCATGTCAGAACAGGGTGCTCGCGCAGGAACAGCCAGTGCCATTATGGGCAGTATGCAGTTTGCAGTGGGGTTGTTTGGTGGATTAATGTTGAATTTACTGATTTGGAATCCTCTGCTTAATATGGGCGTGATGATGGTCATCTTTACGGGGGCGGGCGTCTGGGCGATTACCAAGATTGCAGCAGAGATGCGTCATAAACAAATTCGATCATCCTGAGATTAAAAATAGACCTGTTATCAGGTCTATTTTTAATTCAAAATGCTTTATTCGCTCAGAAATACTGTAAATTTTTCAACAGGTTCACGTGGCGTAATAAACGTATTCACAATCTCATCAGGATTAGCATAGCCGAGTGCAATCGTACAAACTAACTCTTCATCGTCAGATGCTCCGAGTACCTCTAATACGATCGGATGGAAATGATTCCATGCTGCTTGAGGACAGGTATCAAGTCCACGAGCTTTGGCTGCGACCATGACATTTTGAATCATCATCGAAATGTCCATTTTTGACCCGATGCCCATCGCTTTGTTCACAGTAAAATATAATCCAACAGGCGCATCAAATAACTGGTAATTACGTAATTGTTGTGCGGCCATTTTTTCCTTTTCACCTTTTTGGATATTTAGTAACCCATAAAGCCCCCAACCATTTTCACGACGACGGTCAATAAATGGCGAAATCCATTTTTCTGGATAGTAGGGAAAGGTTTCCTGATATTCTGCGGCTTTTTCAGGATGGTTATAAATCTCAAGTTGGGCTTTACAGACCCGATCGACCATTTCATCACGTTTTTTGTCAGTAATGACGTAGACTTTCCATGGCTGAGTATTGGTTCCTGAAGGCGCACGGCAAGCGACTTCTAAAATATCTTGGATGATTTGAGCGTCAACAGGTGTTGATAGAAAAGCGCGAACAGAATGTCTTGAACGAATGGCATCGTCTACGAGTTGAACTTGCTCGGGATTCATAGGAGTTCCTTTCTCATTAAGTCATAAAACAGGTGTAGACTATAAAGCATATGTACTCAATCTTTAATCTATTTTCTAGTAATTTGATTATTTGAGAAAAACTCAAATGATGAGGCTGTCTATTGAACCAGCGAATTGAGTGCGTAGCTCAAATCAAATGACTTTGATCAAAAAATATGATGGTATTTAGCAAAAGAATAAATATGACGTCGTGTATTTTCAAAAAAAATTAATCAATTAGTCTAATATCTTCTACGCTTGTTTATAGACTTAAGGTCGGGATGGTTGTAGCTTATCTCATTGATTATTTTTAAATAAAATTATTTATCAGATTAGTTTTAAAACAAATAATACAGTTTGTTAGTAGAAAATAAACAAAAAATATCATTTATTTGCATAATCTGACCCCTTTTTAAATTATGACAAAATCTCCATACTCGGGATGGGAAAAAGGGATGAACAAGATCTCATGGCCCAAGGGATGACAAAGCGGTTCATGATTAACCAATCAATAACAATGAAGGAGCTTCATACATGAGTTTACCCCTCATCAAAAAGCAATTTATTAAGCATGGTCTTGCAGTAGCAACAGCTTCAATTATGGCGTCTACAGCTTATGCGGGGACAAATGAGCAGCAAGAGATTCAACAATTACGTGCAGAAGTCGCAGAACTTCGCGCATTAATTCAACAACAGGCGGCAACTCAGAAACAAATCGTGGCAGAGCAAAAAGCACGTCCAGTGGTTGTGGCTTCTGCACCTGCGGTGGTTGTGGCACAAGCTCCTGCCACACCTGCGCCTGCTAATGCAAAACCAGGCTGGTTAACTTTGCCAGATGGACAAACGCAAGTGAAGTTGTATGGAAACGTACGTGTTGATGCAGCCTATGACTTTAAAGGTACAACCGGTGGTATCAATAACAAAACAGGGCAGGTTCCTTTAAACAAAGATAATCCAACTGAGGATTCTTTGAATGTTTCTGCTGCTCCTACACGCATTGGACTTGATATTGCACGTCAAACTGATTTAGGTGAGTTAACAGGTAAAATTGAAGCAGATTTTTGGGGTGATGGCACATCAAACGGTGATGGAAAACTTCGTATCCGTCATGCTTACGCGTCGTTAGGAAAATGGTTGGCAGGTCAGACGACCTCTCCATTTGTTAATACAGATACATCACCTGATCTTATTGACTTCACAGGCCCAATGGGTGGCGGTACTCAACGTAATGTTCAAGTTCGTTATACTCAGCCGATTGATGCAAATCAGAAAGTATTGGTCGCCCTTGAGGGTGGCGATGTAGAAAATGGTAAAACTGCTGGTGGTAGTCGTTTCCCTGCTTTGACCGCACGATATGACATTAAAACCAGTGACTCTAAAGGTCTATTACAAGTTCATGGTTTAGCACATGAAAATCGTGTATCAACCAATGATTCTAATGACGAAGAAAAATGGGGTTGGGGTCTTGGTGTAGGTGGTAAGTATCAATTCACGCCAAAAGATGCCATCATGGCAAACTATTACCATGTCAAAGGCGACTCACGTTATATCCTTTATAGTGGTCAAACTAATACTGCTTATACGACTACTGGAGATGGTAAGACGACTGATTATGATATTCACAATAATGAGTTTGATACGGCTCAAATCGGATATCAACGTAATTGGTCTCCAAAACTACGTTCTGCATTTTCTTTAGCAGGCATGTGGTTTAAAGATGACAATACTTATGCTGAAAATAATCAAAGTTATAACAAGACACTTTACAATGCGATTGCCAACATCATCTACACACCAGTTAAAAACGTAGATCTTGGGGCAGAGTACACTTATGGTCAACGTGAAACATTTGCGGGTGACAAAGGTGATCTTTCTCGTATTAACTTCTTGACCCGTTATAGTTTCTAATGCATTGATCATTCATATTTGATGCTTAGATGAGCATTTAAAAAACCACAGATATATTCTGTGGTTTTTTTATATGTAGAAAATTACATAGAATCATTTCATTAAACACTGTTTCGTTACAAATTCTAAATGTTGATTTAAGCTAAAGTCGGGCAAGCTCTAGCAGATTTAATTTAAATTTCTACATGTCATTTCGTGGTAGAGAACTTTTCAAAGGGCAACATTATCTTCGATATGATCCTTAAAACAGTTAAGTGAGAGGCTTGAGATCCTTACTTAACGGAATATGAATTGGGAAAAATATGGAATTTACGTTCAATGCATTTTATACGCTTATTGCAGCAGTGATTGTGCTGTTATTAGGGCGGTTTTTGGTTAACCATATCGATTTTTTAAAACGCTACAATATTCCTGAACCTGTGGCTGGTGGTTTGGTTGCCGCTATTATTTCTTTAATTGTTCATTCCATCTGGGGATATAGCATTATCTTTAGTAGCGAGTTGCAAACCAGTTTTATGCTGATCTTCTTTGCCTCTATTGGTTTAAGTGCGCATTTTGCCAAACTCAAAGAGGGCGGGATTGGTCTCATTATATTTTTGATCTGTGTGGCTTCTTTTATTGTTGTGCAAGATGTTGTAGGCATGAGTCTGGCAAAATTACTTGGATTAGATCCCTTAATTGGTCTAATCGCAGGTTCGATTACGTTAACTGGTGGACATGGTACGGCAGGGGCGTGGGGAGAAATTTTAGAAACGCAGCATGGGATTCAAGGAGCTTTAGCACTCGGTATGGCAAGTGCTACATTTGGACTGATTATTGGTGGGGTCATTGGTGGGCCATTAGCAAAGCTACTAATTAACCGTTATCAGCTTTCTTATGCCAAAACAGATGCTGAAATCAAGGATCGTGATACCCATTTAGATGCGCACCCAGAAGATTTAGCACCATTTGAAAATCCGCATCAGGTTCGTCTAATTACCGCAGATAACGCCATTACTACTTTGGGGATGTTTGCTGCCTGTTTAGCTTTTGCCGAATTTATGACAGGTTATAGTAAAGGAACATGGTTTGAGTTACCGACCTTTGTTTGGGCATTAGGCGGTGGCGTAATTCTCAGAAATGTATTGGAAAGTGCATTTCGAGTCGATATTTTTGACCGCGCCATTGATGTGTTTGGAAACTCATCGTTATCGCTTTATCTGGCGATGGCATTGTTATCTTTAAAGTTGTGGCAATTGGCAGATTTGGCTGGTCCACTGGTGATTATTCTTGCAGCGCAAACACTCACCATGGCTTTATATGCAGCCTTTGTGACCTTTAGAGTGATGGGTAAAAATTATGATGCAGCAGTACTTGCTGCGGGTCATTGTGGTTTTGGTATGGGTGCAACACCAACAGCCGTTGCTAACATGCAAGCCATTACCAATATGTATGGTCCATCGCATAAAGCCTTTTTAATTGTGCCTTTGTGTGGCGCCTTTTTCGTCGATTTGATTAATGCGACTGTCATTCAAGTAATTCTTAAGTTTTTTGTGTAAAACTTAAAATTGATTTAAGATTTGTTTAATTTGCAAATTTTTAACAACAAAGTCTCTATGCTTAGAGGCTTTTTTATTTGTTAAGTATTATTTAGGATAGATGTCATAGCAATATGACAACAATAAGTGCTTCGAGTATGAATGAACAATTAACAGCAACCCTGATGGCTTGGGTGAGTTTCTTTAATGATCCTTTATGGGATTTCCTCGTTATTTTTTTACTTGCTGCGGGTACGTTTTACACCATTGCGACGAAAGCGGTGCAAATTCGTATGTTTTGGCAAAGTGTCAGGGTAATGAAAGGAAGCCGAAAAGAAGGTGAAGATACACATGGAATCACGCCATTTCAGGCATTTGTAACAGGCTTGGCGAGTCGGGTTGGGGTAGGAAATATTGCGGGTGTAGCTATTGCCATCGCGATTGGCGGGCCAGGTGCTGTATTTTGGATGTGGGTTACAGCTCTGTTAGGCATGAGTTCTGCCTTTATTGAATCCAGTCTAGCGCAATTATTTAAAGTACGTGACAGTGAAACCAAGCAATTCCGTGGTGGGCCTGCGTACTATATTACTCAGGGGTTAAAGAGTAAGCCTTTTGGGATCGTCTTTGCTATTTCACTGATTTTTACCTATGGTTTTGTTTTTAATTCTGTCCAGATCAATGCCATTACCAATGCCACATCACATTCATGGGGATGGGACAAAGCCAATCAGACTTTGAGTCTAGGTGGACTAGATCTCGTCGTTTCGTGGGTTGGTTTGGTTTTAGTGGTATTGGTGGCCATTGCAATTTTTGGTGGTATTAAGCGAATTGCAAAGTTTGCTGAAATGTTCGTTCCCATTAAAGCTGGTCTGTATTTGGCGGCGGCATTTTATATTGCCTTTAGTAATTATGAAGTTGTCCCTGAAGTATTCAAATTAATCTTCACTGAAGCATTTCAGTTTAATGCCGCAGCGGGTGGTTTTTTTGGCGGTATGATCTCGATGGCGATGATGCAGGGCATCAAACGTGGTCTATTTTCAAACGAAGCAGGGATGGGTTCAGCACCCAATGCTGCTGCTGCCTCCGATGTAAAACATCCCGTTGATCAGGGACTTGTACAAATGCTAGGGGTCTTTGTTGATACTTTTATCGTATGTACTTCTACCGCAATGATTATCCTGATTTCTGGGGTGTATCATGATACAAGTGTCATGGGTGTTGAAATGACACAACGAGCCTTGGAGATGGAGCTAGGCGGGTGGGGCGGAGACTTCCTTGCGGTTTTATTATTTTTGTTCTGTTATTCTGCCGTGCTGGGCAACTATGCTTATGCAGAAGGTAATATGCAGTTTATCAATAACAGTCCTAAAGTGATGTTTGCATTTCGGATATTGGTGTTGATCATGGTCTACTTTGGTGCGATTAGCGGTGTGCCCTTAGTATGGTCCATGGCTGATCTGTTCATGGGAATCATGGCAACCATTAATTTGACTGCAATCTTATTACTTACGCCCTATGCGCGAACCTTGTTAAAGGATTATACCGTGCAACTTAGAGGTGGTAAAAAAGATCCAGAGTTTAAAATTGATCAATATCCTGAGATGAAAAAACGAGTAGATTCTGATATTTGGTAATCCGTATTGGTTCAAGTTCACCGTCAGTTTGGTTTAATTCAGACTGGCGGTTTTTGTTTTTAACAGTCTTTGAATTAGTAGAAAATTATTTATCAGAGATGAGAAATAAATGCTGAGAAAAATCGGATCCAAGCATCGATAAAAAATAAAATATCTCATGATTAACAGAGAAGTATGACGTTTTAAATAATTTGATACAGCATTTTAAAAAAGATCGGCATAAAATCTATGCTGAAAAATTTTGGTCTTAGTGCGAAATGAACTATCTCAAAGCTTTGATTTTGGGTGGAGGGCTGGTATTGGGCGGCTGTCAGCAATTGCCGACGTCCTCACAAACCACGACTTCCAGCGTACCTTCTTTGCCTCATGCTCAGGAATCGGCTTTATTTATGCCTCCTCTACAAACTGAGCAAAAGCAACATCCTAAAGTTGCATTGGTTTTAGGCAGTGGTGGCGCGCGCGGTTATGCACATATTGGGGTGATAGAAGTCTTGGAGCAACATGGGATTCGACCGGATTTTATTGTGGGAACCAGTGCTGGAAGTATTGTCGGGGCGATTTATGCCAGTGGTAAAAATGCCCAGCAATTGAAACAGATTGCTCTGAACATGAAAGTGGGCGATGTTCGAGAAATTACCTTTGATCGTAAAGGTTTTTTTGATGGTCAAAAAGTAGAAGATTTTGTTAATCAGCAAGTCGATGATACGCCATTGGAAAAACTAAAAATCCCAATGTATGTGGTTGCAACAGAATTAAAAAATGGCAAAAAAACAGTTTTTAATTATGGGAATACGGGGCAGGCAGTACGGGCTTCGATTTCGATTCCGAGTATGTTTGTGCCGACTGAAATCGATCACAAGGAATATGTCGATGGTGGTTTGGTCAGTCCCGTACCAGTCGATGTAGCACGTCAATTAGGGGCAGATATTGTCATTGCGGTCGATATCTTGGCGCAGCCTGCTTATACGCCGACCACCAATATTTGGGGGTTATTTAACCAAAATATTAATATCATGCAAAATCGTTTGGCAACCGAAGAACTGAAACATGCGGACATTGTGATTCAGCCTGAGCTGCATGAAAAAGCGCATATTTTTGATGTGAAAGAACGTGAAAACACAATTTATTCAGGTGAAACTGCTGCCATGAAAAAGATCGGGGATATTGAAACCGCTTTTGCAATGCGCCAGCAGAAGTCTCAATTACAATAACAGTGATTTAATTTGTTATATACACAAGCTGCTTTTAGGGCGGCTTTTTTTATTTATTTTGTTTATCAACTAAGCAAGATTGACAGGTTGTGGAAGCATTGTTATCTTGCGCGAAATTTTCATTACTGCGATTTGTATGTCTTCAGCACATTTCATTTATCAACCGCCGCTTGATCCTTTAGAGACGGTGTATGAAGATGCAGATTTGATTGTTATCGATAAACCTGCGGGTTTATTGTCAGTGATGGGGCGCTTACCCCAACATCAGGACAGCGCCTATTTACGTGTTTTAAAGCAGTATCCACATGCCAAAGTGACGCATCGTTTAGATATGGCAACTTCTGGTTTGTTGTTATTTGCCAAGCATCGCCAAGCTGAAATCGCAATGGGTAAAATCTTTCAGACGCGAAAAATTAAAAAACATTATGTGGCATTGGTACAGGGGAAAATTGCTGATTCAGGTTGTGTCGAGGTTCCTCTTATCACAGATTGGCCCAATCGCCCCAAGCAAAAAGTAGATTTTGAACAAGGCAAGCAAGCCAAAACGTTATATCAATTATTGGATGATCACCCTGAACATCCCTATAGTCGTGTTTTATTGGAACCAGTAACGGGACGATCGCATCAACTGCGGGTGCATATGCAACATCTTGGGCATCCGATTATGGGAGATAAGTTATATCATCCTGATCCATTTGCATTTTCTTTAGCGAGAATGGCGTTACATGCGCATGCTTTAACATTTACCCAACCTTTTACTGGTGTTGATGTTCATCTTGAAATTAAGGTGCCATTTTGATCTTGAAGATTGAACAGTACTTTCAATTCAAACAAAAAAATGCGCATAAATTAACTCCAAACTGACATAAAACTGGGTTAAGCTATTTAAGTATCACAATCATAACAACGGATAACGACAATGAGCCGTAACTACGAACTTTTTCCAGATGATGATAATGGCAATGTACTTTGGCAAATGATTGAAGATGGCAATGACCTGACTGAGCCACATGAGTTTGAATTTACAATCGTATTTAAAACTCAGGAACAGATTGAAAAATGCGCTTTGCATTTACTGCATCAGGAACAAAAAGTTTCATTTTTTCAAGAAGATCAACATACAGATGGTTCAGACCTTTGGGTTTTAAATATTCATGTGACCATGATTCCTGAATATGAAGATATACAGGATTTGGAAGAATGGTTTAGCCGCATCGCGCAGGATTTTAATGGTGAATACGATGGTTGGGGCTGTATGAGCTATTTATATGAATACGAAGATGATGAACACTTAGAAAGTTAAAACTGCCTAGCTGAACTGGATATATTCATTTTAAGTGATTGAGAAATGGATATATCCTGATAAAAAGAGTGACATGTAGATAATTTTTTAAAAATAAATCCATACGAGTGTTAAGGTTTTTGATATTTGATTGAAATCCAGTCATAATAATGCTTTTAGAGTTTTTTATGTCTTTGCCAAATTGTCCAAAATGCCAATCAGAATATACCTATCAAGATGGCGATTTACTGATTTGTCCTGAATGTGCCAATGAATGGAAAGAAGGGGAAGTGAGTCAGGCTGATGCCGAGCAACTCATAAAAGATGCGCATGGAACTGTTTTAACAGATGGCGATAGCGTCACTGTGATTAAAGACTTGAAAGTGAAAGGTTCGTCTTCTGTGATTAAAGTCGGCACTAAAGTTAAAACAATTCGTCTGGTGCCAGATGCCAGTGACGGACATAACATCGACTGTAAAATTGACGGATTTGGTCAAATGAAACTCAAATCCGAGTTTGTCAAAAAAGCATAATCACGATAAAAAGGGAGAAACCTCCCTTTTTTTGATTTTTAGATTTGACGTGGGAAAAGGAACTTAGAATGGCGTTTTCTGATCATTATCGGGTTGGCGCACATGCAGTGATTACCAATAGTGATGAAAAAGTTCTGTTGCTCAAAGCGACTTATGCAAACTTTTCTTGGGGACTACCAGGTGGCGGGATTGATCCAGAAGAAACCATATTGCAGGGCTTGCAACGTGAATGTGAAGAAGAGCTAGGGGTAATCGTTCAGGTTGAATATTTGTCAGGAATTTATCTACATACCGATATCAATGCTCACGTCAGTATTTTTCGTTGTCAGTTGCCTGATCACACCGTGATTCAGTTAAGCCATGAACATTCAGAATATACTTTTTTTGCATTAGATGAACTTAGTTCTATTCAAAGAGTACGTGTTCAGGACTGTCTAAATTTTACTGGAGAGGTAGTATTTCGAAAGTTTTAATCAAGCTATGGCTTTTTATACATAGACATGATTAAGCTATAAAAAAGTATAAAAAATAAGCTGATTCCAAGTCTGAAATCATTTATATTGCATAAATAGGGTTTAAAAACAACGTCTAGAACAAAACACAACAAGAGGTGGATCATGGCTGGATGGTATGAGTTGAGCAAGGCAAAAGACGGTCAATATCGTTTTGTATTGAAGGCAGGCAATGGCGAAGTGATTTTGACCAGTGAGCTGTATAAGGCCAAAGCCTCTGCCGAAAATGGTATTGCTTCGGTACAAAATAATAGTCCTGATGAGGCTCGCTATGAAAAATTAACGGCGAAAAATGAAAAGCCGTATTTTAATCTGAAAGCTGCAAATCACCAGATTATTGGAACAAGCCAGTTTTATGCCTCAGAACAATCACGAGACAAAGGCATTGAGTCAGTTAAAACCAATGGTTCGAGTACGACCATCAAAGATTTGACTACAGCTGATTCATAAGCTATTTGGCATATCCAAAACTAAAACCACTCTTGCAGTGGTTTTTTTATTGATTGCGCAATCAGTATGCAACTAGATTATTTACCTGAATTGCACAAATTCAAGCTAGCGCAGACTCTGCTTTTTTGCCAAGCTGATTGAGTCATAACAACAATAAAAGGTCTGCAAGTGGAAATCGAAATTATTGGTCATCAACAAAGTGCTGTTGAGGTTTTAGCCTTAACTCAAATATGGGATCAGGCTTTAAATCAGCATGATCTGGATGAAATGACACAAGATTATGCTGAGAATGTGTGTGTCTTTGATGTTGCATTACAGATAGACGATAAGAATACATATCGCAACTTATGGCAACATTGTTTTCCCTACTTTGGCGATAACATTCAGGTGCATCGACGAAAATTAACCATTTATGCTGCCGATCAAGTGGTGTTTTTGCATTGTTATTCTAAAGTTTTAGGCGATGCTCAGACCTCGGCAGAAGATATACCATGGTGTCGTACTACTGTTGGATTTTACAAAGAATCAGGCAAATGGAAAGTGGTGCATGAACATATGTCAATGCCTTTTGACTGTGAGAAACAACAACCGCTTTATATTTTTGCAGAACCGTAATATCGAAATCAAATTTGTTGGATTGCTTAAGCTGAATGAGCTAAACCTTCTGCGCCATTTGGCTTAGAATAATGGCTGATATCACAAAAAATAGAAAGAAATCTAAACCATGGGCTTATTGAAAACTTCGAAACATTTAGCACTGCGTCCTGTCGCTGCACGTGATCCCAAAGAAAATCATCGAGTCGCGACGCCTCTTGAGCTGTTATTTGATCTGATTTTTGTCGTTGCCATTGCTGAGGCGGGTCAGCAGTTACATCATGCGATCATTGAAAATCATCTAGGAAGTGCATTGCCATATTACTTTATGGTTTTTTTCGCTCTGTGGTGGGCATGGATGAATTTTACTTGGTTCGCTTCTGCTTATGACAATGATGATGTGTTTTATCGGCTGATGACCTTTGTACAGATTACAGGCTCATTAATCATGGCGGCAGGTATTCCTGATGTTTTTCATCATCAGGATTTTGACATTATTATTATTGGTTATGTCATCATGCGTTTGGCTTTGGTCAGCCAATGGTTTCGGGCAGCGAAGCATGATCCTGCGCATCGCACGGTGGCACTGCGTTATGCATTTGGCATTATCTTTGTGCAAATGGGATGGCTACTTTTTCATTTTTCGCCCATCAATTTTACCCTTGAGCTGTTTATATTATTGCTGGTGCTTGAGTTAGCTGTGCCAATCTTCGCAGAATGGGGCAATCCAACCTCGTGGCATCCGCATCATATTGCAGAGCGTTATTCATTATTGACGATCATTGTATTGGGTGAATCTGTTGTGGCTTGTTATAAAGCTATTCAAGATGATTTAGCCACACATATTGTTCATACCGACATTATGTTGTTAATGGTTGGTGGTTTGATGATGATGTTCACCATGTGGTGGGCATATTTTGATCGAGATGCGCATCATTTACTTAAAAGTAGCAAACATGCATTTTTATGGGGTTATGGTCATTATTTTATTTTTATCAGTGTTGCGGCAGTAGGTGCAGCATTGGCCGCCGCGGTAGATGTGGCCTTGGGTCGTGCAGAAGTTAGCGCTCAATTTATGCAATATATCGTGGCTGCGACGTTACTCGGTTATACCACCAGTCTTTGGCTGTTAAATGAATTACCTTATTTATCAGGCGTTAGACGCTGGTTATATCCGATTACCGCGCTGATCATTTTTTGTATTCCTGCCATTTCCCCACATATTGGTTTAGGGGTTTTTCTGATGGCGATCGTCTATGCCTTACGATTGATCTTCTCAAAATGCTATCTGGCCGATCGTGAAACTAAACCTCAGCCACATTAAGATAATTTAGAAGATTAGCCTTATCAAACACTTGAGAGATTATGGATGAGATTGTAATTTTCCCACAATTTCATCCAGCGTTTTCAGCCGTTTGATCTCATTCCAGAGTGCTTTGGCCTCAGGATAAGCTTTGCTCATCATGCCAAGCCATTGCTTATAACGTCCGACCATGCCAATTTCAGTCTTAAATACACCGTTGACAAAACGCAGTTGTAATTCGACTAAATCTTGCCAAGAAAGCAATGCTTCATCTCTATTTTGGCGAATACATAAGGTTAAATCTGGTGTGGTTACTGCACCACGTCCAATCATCAAATCCTGACAGGCTGATTGCTGCTGGCAAGCTTTGGCATCGGCATTATTCCAAATCTCACCATTGGCAATCACATTGATCTTTAACGCATCTTGAATCGGCTGAATTTTTTCCCAATAAGCAGGTGGGGTATAACCATCAGCTTTGGTACGGGCATGAACGGTGAGCCAACTGGCACCTGCGTCTTCAATCGCATGGGCATTATCTAGAGTATGGCGTTCATCCAGATAACCCAGACGCATTTTGGCGGACACAGGAATATGTGCAGGAACGGCATCCCGAACGGCTTTGACCAGTAGGTGCACCACATCGGGTTCATCTAATAAAATCGAACCACCCCGATGTCGATTCACGGTTTTGGCAGGGCAGCCAAAATTTAAGTCGATCGCAGGCGCGCCTAGCTCTACGACTTTGGCTGCATTGGCCGCCAGCATTTCAGGATGATTTCCTAAAAATTGCACATGGACAGGTGTACCTGCGGCAGTTTTGCCATCGGTGAGCAGTTCAGGACAATAATTATAATAGACATGATCAGGTAAAATGCTTTCTGTGACGCGAATAAATTCGGTTACGCACCAGTCAAAACTGCCTGTATGCGTCAGCACATCTCGCATAATTGGATCGGTTAATCCTTCCATTGGTGCAAGAACTAGCTTCACGTCAACATTACCTGAAAATAAAAACAGCGTTTATACGGCATCTGTATAACGCTGTCTAGTCTACGCTGCAAATTTAAAAATTAACGATGCAAAATCATTTCCAGTACAAATTTACTGCCAATAAATCCAATCGCCAACAGAATAAATCCGATTAAGGTAAAACGAATGGCCTTTTCTCCACGCCAGCCAAATTTGGCATGACCCAACAACAGCGCGCCGTAAATAAACCATGAAATGATACTAAACGCGGTTTTATGCGCCAGATGTTGTCCGAAAAAGTCATCAATGGTAAAGAAGCCAAACAATAACGCAACGGTAAGTAATACAAAGCCAGTTCGTAGTAAATCAAATAATAAGGATTCCATCGCCTGAAAAGAAGGCAATAAATTGACCCAGAAACGGCTTTTTTGTTTCTTTTTCAGTTCCTGATTTTGAAACCACATCAAAATAGAGTGAATGGTGGCCATCAACAAAACTGCATAAGCGGATAGAGACAAAATAATATGTAAATCTAGCCCGAGCGAATGCTGCTCCATAAATTGATTGGGTTGGCTAAAGACAAATCCGAGAATCAAACCCATCGCTGCGACAGGAATCCCGATCAAATTAAGTGCAAGCGTGGGACGAAAAGTACTAAAAATCAGACTTAAGACCAACATCAAACCTGATGTAAACGACATCAGATTAAACACATCATAATTAATTCCCATTGGTGTGAGCATATCCTGAGACAGCACACCTGCATGCAAGATGAGACCTAAAGCCAATATCAAGCCTAGAAACCAATGATTTGGTTCACGTTTTGACATCAGACTCATAAACAAATACCAAAATGCGGTGGTATATGCGATGAGTGCCAAAATGGTGTAAACCAATGGAAGACTAATCATGTCAAACCTTTATTCGGGAGTTGGAGCTTCATTCGATCATTCAGTGTTAATTATAAATGAATATCATCAGACCCTAAAATTCATCTACATAAGATATAAATTCGCGGCGAACTACAGTATCCTATAGCATCTATGCATAAATTTTCTATTTTGAGAAAGATTTTTTTGCAACTGGCCATTTTTAGCGGATTTTGCAATGTTTGATACCTTAACAGAACGACTCACGCAGAGTTTAAGAAATGTTACTGGCTCAGGGCAACTGACCGAAGACAATATTAAAGATACTTTACGCGAAGTGCGTATGGCGCTTCTTGAAGCTGATGTTGCGTTACCTGTAACTCGCGAATTTATCGCAAAAGTTAAGGAACAAGCATTGGGTCAAGAAGTAATGACTCAGCTCTCTCCGGGTCAGGCTTTTGTCAAAATCGTCTATGACGAATTGACCAAAATGATGGGTGAGGCCAATGAAAGCCTTGATCTATCTGCCAAACCTCCTGTGGTTGTACTCCTTGCAGGTTTGCAGGGGGCGGGTAAAACCACCACTGCGGCAAAACTGGCGCGATTCTTAAAAGAACGTCAAAAGAAAAAAGTCATGACTGTTTCTGCGGATGTGTATCGTCCAGCAGCAATTAAACAGTTACAAACGGTATCCGCTGAAGTCGGTGCTGATTTTATTCCGTCCGATGCTTCAGAAAAGCCGATTGATATTGTCAATCGTGCAATTGAGCAGGCAAAGATTAAATTTGCTGATGTATTGATTGTCGATACCGCAGGTCGTTTACATGTGGATGAAGACATGATGGGCGAAATCAAAGAATTACACGCAGCGGTCAAGCCAACTGAAACCCTGTTCGTGGTCGATGCCATGACAGGACAGGATGCGGCCAATACCGCCAAAGCCTTTAATGATGCTTTGCCTTTGACGGGCGTCATTCTGACCAAAACCGATGGTGATGCGCGTGGTGGTGCAGCACTTTCAGTTCGTGCGATTACGGGTAAGCCGATTAAGTTCTTGGGTATGGGTGAAAAGCTCGATGCACTTGAGCCATTCCATCCTGAACGTGTCGCGCAGCGTATTCTCGGCATGGGCGATGTGCTTTCGTTAGTCGAAGAAGTCGAACGCAAAATCGATAAAGAAAAAGCCGAGAAAATGGCGAAAAAATTGCAAAAGGGTGGGTCTTTCAATTTGGAAGACATGTTAATGCAATTTGAGCAAATGAAAAAAATGGGCGGCATGATGGGCTTTCTGGATAAACTTCCAGGCATGAGTAATTCAGGTATTCAGCAGGCGATTGAGCAAGCCAATCCTGAAAAGCAAGTCAAGAAAATGGAAGCCATTATCCAGTCAATGACGCCCAAAGAACGTAAGCACCCAGATATTATTAATCCAAGCCGTAAAAAACGTATTGCGGCAGGTTGTGGCATGGATGTTTCTGAGATTAATAAACTGCTGAAACAGCACAGCCAAATGGCCAAAATGATGAAGAAATTTGCAAATCCATCAGGCATGAGCAAAATGTTACGTTCATTAGGTGGTATGCAAAAACAATTTGGCGGCGGTGGTGGTATGGGGCCATTGTTCGGCGGCAATGACGATAAAAAATAATGGATTTTCCATACAACTAAAGGCGCTTGATGCGCCTTTTTTGTTTTGATTTATACAAGATTTCTATTAAAAAAACTAACTAAATCAGCAAATGGAATTCTTGTCTTGTGGTAAAGTAGGATAGAGAAATAATAAATATTAAGAGTATTATGGATCAACAAATAGTAACGATTGTGGTAGCTTTTATAGCTGTTTCAGGCACTTTGCTTGCAGGATATATTAATAGTAAAACATCGTACAGGATAGCATATGAAAAACTAAAAAGTGAGGAAAAACAAAATGATATAAAGATTAAAATTGAATTAAAAAAATTATTGTATTTGGAATATTTTGAAAATCTTTCCAATGTTCATACTTGGTTGATTAGAATCATAAATGAGCCAGACATAAGAAATAACAATCAATTTATAAACCTCTTTTCTGCATCTACTAATAAAATTAAATTAGTAGCATCCAGTAATATTGTTGTTAAAATATTTGATATAGAAAAAAACTATCTTATTGTGTATTTATTTATTATGCAGGAGATAATTGATATCGTAAAGAAAGAAAATGAATATAAAGATAATGTAGCTAAGTTAGATTTACTTAATGCAGATGTGCACGAATTAAAGCAATTATTGCAAAGCATACCCAATAATGAGAAATTGTCGAAATTTGAATTAAGTGAAAGAATTACAAATAAGTATAATTCTCTAGTTGAACTAATAGAACAAAACTTAAATGTACATACGATTTTACTAGAATTTAGAAATGAATTAATGAGAAAATGTTTAGATAAAATGCAAGAAATAGATTCATTAAATAATGACTTAATTCTACTCATGAGAGAGGATATTGGTTTAATAAATGACAATCAATTGTTTGACTTTATTCGTGAAAAAGGTAGTTATGAAGTGCGGGGTAGAATAAGTGATATTTTGAATAAAATTAATTTAGATTTAAAAGTAAAGGATTAGATCTTTAGGTGGTAAGTATTTGTCATAAATTGCGCCTTTTTTTATCACAACAAAATCACTACTTTTTTCAGGTGATGTGTCCTTTAAACTGAATCAATTAAATAAAAAATATTGAGTATTGGGGAACCATAAAAAATGAAAAATGTTTATATTATTCACGGTTATCGAGCCGTGCCTGAAGATCACTGGTTTATTTGGCTGGAACAACATATCCAGCAAGCAGGCGCTACAGCCGAACGGATTTTTTTAGCCGATTCAGCACATCCCGATCCAGAAGTTTGGCAGGAATGTTTAAATGCGCAATGTAGCGTACTTGATGAAAATACTATTATTGTGGCACATAGTTTAGGCTGTTTGTCGAGTTTAAATTTTTTGAGTAAAGCCCTTCAACATTCATCAATCGCAGCAGGCATCTTTGTCTCAGGCTTTACTGAAAAACTCAAAGCAATCCCTGAGCTCGATACTTTTATCGAGTCACAACGATTGGACGATAAATTACTACGCCAAAAGATCCTACGCCGTTATGTTTTTTTATCGAGTAATGATCCTTTTGTCCCGCCGCCGTTGAGCATTCGTTTGGGGCAACGCCTGAATGCACAACTATTAGAAATCAAACAGGCAGGACATTTTATGCAGGAAGATGGTTATACAGCCTTTCCTCAACTTTGGGATGTATTACGTCCTTTGCTCAGCGAGTCATAAGCGACATAGCGTTGCAAGCCTTTGAGCAACAAGTCTTCCTCAACACGAGGCTGATATTTGTGCAAAAACTTGGCAAACAGAGGGGCATCACCGCCAGTCAGTACCAATTGTCTTGGTGATTGTTTTAAAATATGTTCAATAGCACTTAATAGCCCCAATAAAATACCATGATGTACTGCATCCACCGTATTTGTACCTGGTTCAAGATTATCAAACGCTGAGTCTGGAATTTTAATACCTTTGGTATTTTGAATGAGGGCGTCACGTTGCAAATATAAATTTGGCAGAATATAACCGCCCAAATGTTGCAAACCTTCATTCAAATCAATCGTTAAAGCGGTTCCACAACCAATAATACAAAAATGTTGATCGGGTTCTGCCAGTGCCAAAACCTGTAACCAGCGATCAATCCCCAGTTGTTCTGGATGATCATAACCACAGCGTAAGCCTGCGTATTCCTTATGCACCCGTGCAAAGATCACGGGAATACCCAATTGACTCAGAATGGTCTGAATACGCAAATTATTGACTTTATCTTGTACCGAAGATATTCCTACTTGCTGCAATTTTTGGGTTTTAAAATGTTGAATTAAACCGAGTAATAAATCGGCAGGGGATTGTAAATGTAATTCCGCAGCATGTTCAATAATCTGATCTGAATCCGTAATCCAGTATTTAAGGCGAGTATTTCCCACATCTAACCAAAGTTGTTTCATGTTTGGTTATCCTGAACTGCGATGCGACGCATCCGACCTTGATAGAATGCCTGTTGTTGTCCATCCGTTGAAATAAGAACAGCGCCCTCCTGATTAATGCCCTCAAAATGACCTGTCACTTGTCCTTGATGATGTTCAAAATGAACGAGTTCCTGCATAAATGCGGCATGATGGTTGAACCGTTCTGCAAGATTGTAACAGCCATGCTCAAACCATTGCGCGGCTTGCTGAATGGCTAGATAAAGCTGTGCAATGACTTCCATACGATCAAGATTGTTTAGACCAAAATCAGTGAGTGAGCTGATCGGTTGTAATGGATCTTGTGATTCAGGGGTAAACAAATTGATACCCACTCCAACGATGGCCTGATGTGCTGATAATGGCTCAACTAAAATTCCGCCCCATTTGCCTTGTTGGCTATATAAATCATTCGGCCATTTGACTTGCAGATTTAGACCCTGTAGCTTTGGCATTTGCAAAATATTCAATGCAACTTCAAGCGCTAAGCGACCGTCTAAAGGTGTCTGTGAGTTGATGAGTGTGCTGAGATAAATATTGCCTTTTGGGGAAATCCATACTCGTTGATGTTGCCCACGCCCTTGCGTCTGGGTTTCGCTACAGATCAAAATGGACGAAATATTTTTTTGAGCCAATTCACGGACATCGTCATTGGTCGATATGGTCGTTTGTTTCAAAATAACAATGTCAGGCACTTGTCCAGCATCGCTTAAGCGTTGTCGTAGTTGACGAGTTTCTGCATCCATGTTCAGTTTTATAAAGTTGGAAAATCAGGTATGGAGTTAATCATATATTTAGCCATCGGTGCAATCGCTGGATTTGCTGCGGGCTTGTTTGGTGTGGGCGGTGGATTAATTATTGTCCCGATTCTTTATATTGTATTTACCCAGCTTCATTATGATCCCGCGATCATTATGCATATGGCGTTGGGAACTTCTCTGGCGACCATTATTGTGACCTCAATCAGTTCTGTGATGGCTCATCATAAACGCGGTGCGGTGTTATGGCAGGTATTTCGCAATCTGGCACCGGGTCTGGTGATTGGTTCTTTTTTAGGGGCGGGCATTGCCGATCTTTTGTCTGGACAAAATCTGCAAATCATCATTGGAATCTTTGCGATTTGGGTGGCGTATCGAATGTTTAAAGGTGCCAACGTGATCGTGGATGAAACACGACACTTGCCTTCAGCGCCGATGCAAATGCTTGCAGGTGGAGGTATTGGGATTGCCTCGGCGATTTTTGGGATTGGAGGTGGAAGTCTGACTGTACCTTACTTAAATCGTAATGGCGTGGTCATGCAAAAAGCAGTCGCCACCTCAGCTGCATGTGGCTTACCGATTGCGGTTGCGGGTGCAGTCGGCTTTATGTGGTTTGGTATAAAGCAGCATATTCATATTCCCAATGCCATTGGTTATATCCATATTTATGCATTTTTAGGCATTAGTATTATGAGTTTTATCACCGCAAAACTCGGTGCCAAAGTCGCGCATATGTTGTCACCAGCCATGTTGAAAAAATGTTTTGCTTGCTTACTCACCGTCGTTGGAACTTATTTTATTTATCAGGGATTCGTTCAATAAAAAGCACCCAAGATCATCCATTCCAAGTCACTAAAATCCAGCTTTAAATGATGATTTTAAATGATGAATTTAGTGGCTGAGGAGGTGGTAAATCGCATGATATTTCCGATGATCTGAATATCGAATTGGCTCAAAATGCAATAAAATTGTTAGACAATGACATAGTCAGCAATCCCTAGAATCAGTTAAAACAATCACAATAAATGGCAGCGGAACGCCAACGTAAAAATCAGAAACAGGTGATTCATGAAACTTGAAGAGACAGAGAGCCTGTCGGAGCAAATTGCAAAACATATTAGCGATCAGATTATTACGGGTGAGCTGGTTGAAGGTGAGCGCATTCAAGAATTGCGTATTGCCAAAGAATTGGACGTGAGTCGAGGGTCTGTCCGTGAAGCGTTATTGCTACTGGAACGTACTCACTTGATTCATATCTATCCACGTCGCGGCGCGATTGTTTCGGAAATGTCTTCTCAACAAGTCAAAGCTTTGTTCGATACCAATGTGTTGGTGTTGGGTCATATTGTGCAACGGATTAGTGAAACGTGGCGTGTACATGAGGCTGAGCAACTGCAACAGCTTATGGAGCATTTAGCTGAGCAGGTTAAGGCAGGCGACACTGAAAAATTTTATGATGGTATTTTTCAATATCTGGCGGTGCAGCATGATATGGTGGCAAATCCTTATTTGATGAAATTTTATAAGGAGTTATTGCCTTCATTACGCCGTAGCTACTTTTTGACGTTGAATACGTCACGTCGTGAATTACAGGAATCTTTGGCATTGTTTAAATTGGTCGCAGATGCAATTTTGATCCGAAAATCACATCAGGCAACATTATTCATGGAAGATTTTTGTCGTCATTTACGAAATTTGGTACTGGATTCATTGACTCGAATGAAACAAATTGAGTTGGCTTGGGCGCGTCGTTCTCGTCGTTAATGTGATTGGATCGGTTACACAAATAGAATGCCAATCTTAAATGATCTAAAAATTTGACGATATTTTAGCTTATCGTCCTATTTCTGGATAAAATTGTTCAACTTCAGCCTAAAAAAAATCCCTATTCAACCGCATTCATTTTAAAATAGCCTGTTATCGAGATTCGACTGTGTCCAAAATATTGAAATCAGATGATAGAAACTAGATGATTGAAATATCTTGGGCAAATAAAAAAAACTTTTGATCAGGACATTATGCGTTTAAGCAGTTTAAAACTTGCAGGCTTTAAGTCATTTGCGGACTCATCCACTTTACAATTTAAGGCAAATCGTACCGCGGTGGTTGGCCCGAATGGCTGTGGCAAATCCAATGTGATTGATGCTATTCGCTGGGTGATGGGCGAATCTAGTGCCCGTCAATTACGTGGCGGCAGCATGCAGGACGTGATTTTTACTGGAACTGCAAAACGTAAACCTGTTAGTGTTGCCAGTGTTGAGCTGCGTTTTGACAATACCTATGGCAAATTGGGCGGTGCTTACAATGCCTATAATGAACTGGCGGTACGACGTCAGGTCAATCGTGATGGAAAATCTGAATATTTCTTAAATGGAACACGCTGCCGACGTCGTGATATTACCGATATTTTTTTAGGAACAGGTTTAGGGCCACGCTCTTATGCCATTATTGAGCAGGGCATGATTAACCGTTTGGTCGATGCCAAACCTGAAGAAATGCGGGTGTTTATCGAGGAAGCCGCAGGAGTTTCACGTTATCAGGCACGTCGTCGAGAAACTTTACAGCACTTAGAGCATACCGAACAAAATCTGTCACGTTTAGAAGATATTGCCTTAGAACTCAAATCACAACTCAAAACACTCAAACGCCAGTCTGAGGCGGCGGTTCATTACAAACAGCTTGAACAGCAAATTAGAACGTTAAAAATCGAAATCCTGTCGTTTCAATCTGCGCAGTCAGGTCAGCTGCAGCAAGAATATACGCTGCAAATGACCGCTTTGGGAGAAGAGTTTAAACTGGTTCGTTCTGAGCTGAACACTATTGAACATGATCTTGAAGCCAGCAGTGCCTTATTTCAAAAGCTGATTCAACAATCGACTCCGCTGCAACATGAATGGCAACAGGCTGAGAAAAAACTGGCTGAATTGAAAATGACGCTGGAGCAGAAACAAAGTTTGTATCAACAAAACAGTGCGACTTTAACTCAGCTAGAACAACAAAAATCCCAAACCAAAGAACGCCTACAACTGAGCGAGCTACAGCTTGAAAACTTATTGACGCAATTGGATGAGCACACAGAACATTTAAATGCTTTTGAGGCCAATAGCCAATACAGTGAAAATCATTATCAGGATTTAAAATCTCAACACCAACAGGCGCAAGAGCAGTTCAACCATATTCGGCAGCAAGTCGACAAGCAACAACAACAGAAAAACCAGATGTCGCTGCAACTTGAGCAACTGAGCAAAAGTATAGAACGCCTCACCCAACAGAAACACACACTGGACACTCAAAGCTTGCAAATCGCGGCGCAAGTCCAAGATGATGAGTTGCAACATCTCGAACAACAATTGCTTGAGTTGACGCAACAAATGGTGATGCTTGAACAGCAGATTGAACAGGCCGAACAGCAATTACAGTTGCAGCAACAACAGCACAATCAACTCAAGAGTGAAATTCAGCAACACAACAATCAAATACAAGTGTTGCAGGCGGAACAAAAAAATCTCAATCAATTGGTGGCAAAACAAAGTCCGAAACAATCGGATGCTCTACGGTTGATGTCGGTGTTGCAGTTAACGGAAACAGGCAAAGCGCATGCCAGTCTGATTGAAAAATTACTCAGTCAATGGGTGAATGCCCGTTATCTTGAACAGAATGCCACTTTTGAACCAGAACTAGCACGGCAAATTAAAGCCTCAGCGCTTTCTAAAAAATCATCCCAATTGACATTAATGCCATTTTCGAACTGGATTAAAACCCCGCAGTTATCGCTATGGCAAAATATCTGGTTGGCAGATGATTTGAATCAGGCTTTAGCGTTGCAGACGCAGCTTGAATCTGGACAGAGCATCGTGACGTTGGATGCTTATCATGTCGGGCCGGATTGGGTGATTGCACTGGATTATGATGAAGACAGCCAAAGCAGTGGGGTGTTGAGTCATCGGATTCGACTAGATGAAATTGTACAGCTTCTTGCAAGCTTGGAACCAGAACTTGAGCAATTAGCTTTAAAAGGTTCAGAACAACAACAGCAACTGAATATACAGCTTGAGCAAATTCAACAATACAAACATCAGTCGAAGCAACAGCAACAGCGACAGCAACAACTTGAACTCAGTATCACCAAACATCAAAGTGCGGCGCAGGCTTTTGTGTTGCAAAAGCAACAACTACATGAACAATTAAAACAACTGGAAGTTCAGCTTGAAGATGATGCTATGCAGCGTGATGATTTGGATATTGATTTACATGCTTTGAATTTAAAGTTAGAGGCTAGCTTACCAGCTTATAAAACCCAACAATTTCAGCTCGAAACTTTAGCGGAACAACTGGATGATCAGCAGCAGCAACTGCAAGAGCAGCAGCAAGAGCGTGAAAATGCACGTCGAGGCGTTGCACAAACGCAACAGCAGATCGAACTGCTTGAGAAAGATCTCAGTTTTTTAAAAACGCAATATCGCCAGATAATTGAACAAATAGAACAGGCAAAGAAATTTGTCGATCCAATTCAGTTAGAGTTGCCTGTACTTGAGTCCGAGTTTTCTGAACAATTCCAACAAACCGAAAAGCTTAAAAAAAGTTGGACTGAATGGCAGATTGAACTAAATAGCCTACAGGAAAAACAGCAGCATTTGACCGAGCAGCGCCATCAAACCCAACAACGTGATGAACAACTGCGCGAGCAACTGGAACAAAAACGGTTGAGTTGGCAAGCGGCGAAATCTGATCGGGAACATTTTCAGGAACAACTCAAGGGTTTGGGTAGTGAACCTGTTCTTGGCTTAAAACTTCATTTAACAGAACATCAACAAAGTCTGGAAAAAGCACAACGGCAATTTGAAAAATTGGGTGCAGTCAATCTGGCGGCATCTGAAGAATATCAAGAAGTATCGCAACGTTTTGAAGAGCTTAGCCACCAGATTCAAGACTTGGAAAATACGGTATCGCAGCTCAAAGATGCAATGAAAAGTATTGATCAAGAAACCAGAAAGTTATTTATGACCACCTTTGATCAGGTCAATACCGAGCTTCAGGAATTATTTCCTAAAGTATTTAGTGGGGGAGAAGCGAGTTTAAGTCTTGAAGATGACTGGCAATCAGGTGTAAAACTAATGGCACGCCCACCTGGAAAACGTAACAGTTCATTGGCGTTATTGTCAGGTGGTGAAAAAGCATTAACGGCGCTGGCTTTGGTGTTTGCAATTTTTCGGCTGAATCCCGCACCTTTTTGTGTCTTGGATGAAGTTGATGCACCGCTAGACGATGCCAATGTGCAACGGTTTTGTAATTTGGTAAAAGAGCTTTCTGAACAGGTGCAATTCATTTACATTACACATAATAAACTTGCAATGACAATGGCGACCGATTTACTAGGGGTGACCATGCCTGAACCTGGTACCTCAAAACTGGTTACTGTTAATTTGGAACAAGCAAAAGAATATGGGTTAGTTACGGAGTCATAGTATGGAAGTTACCACTATTGTGGGCATAGTCGCCGCCATTATTATCATGATTGTCGGTTTAAGAATGGTTCTTAGAAAACCTGCTCCAACCGAACCCTCATTAGAAAGTGCATTACATATTGATCCTGAGAGTAATCAGCCGATCATTCCACGACATGTGCGTGATCAATTGCCTGCTGAAACACCTGTAGAAATAACAGCTCAAGAATCAGAGCGTAAAGAGCCAGCTTTGCAGGATATCCCAGAAACTCTCGAAGATCAGGCGGCGAAAACATTGACTTCGCCTGAACTGAGTGAGGATAAGCTGGATAAAGAAATGGCATCTGTTGACTTTAAGACGGAAGAGACCACCCTCAAGATTGAACAACCGCTAGAACAGCAAGTGACTGTAGTCGATGTTGTTGAAGCCGTTCCTGCACCAGATGCAGAGCCTGATCTAGCTAACATTGCTGTGCAAGCTGATGAGGCGCAAGTTCAACATGCCAAGAAAATCGATGAATTTCAGCTTAATCCAGAAATAGAAGCAGCAACCATTGCAGAGTTTGATGGCGAAAGTAACTTACTGGATGTGCATTTACACGAACAGCAGCTTTTCGATGATGAAAGTGCTTTGGCCACAGCGCAAGAAATTGTGGCGTTGAATGTATATCCGAACCCTCGTCGTGCATTGTCAGGTGATAAGACCTTAAAAGTATTGCTCAAATACGGTTTGCGTTTTGGTGAAATGGCATGTTTTCATCGTTACGATAAAACGGATGAACCAAGTCCACTGATGTTTTCAGTATTACGTATGACTGATAATGGGCCTGCTGGGTTTGATCTTGAAACTTTATCGAGCGAACAGGTACAAGGGTTGGCATTTTTCCTTGCATTGCCACATCAGGATGCTTTAAAAGGCTTCGATATGATGACCAGTATTGCAGGATTAATTGCACGGGAAGTGGACGGTAAAGTCTTTGATGAAAATAATCTCGAATTTACCCCACAACTGAAAGAACATTGGCGTCATCATGTGATTGACTATCGCTCAACGCAGGAAACTGCTTAACGGTTCCAATTGAACCCCTTTTATAGTGCTTTTATTGCAACGCATAGTCGTTGCAACTCTGGGCGGATTTTCCGCCCTTTTATATGGTGAGTTTTTATGCTGAAGAATAGCGATGTCATTGCGCAAATGCGTCAATTAATTCAACTGATTGCCAAACATAATCATGCTTATTATGTGATGGATCAACCGAGTATCAGTGACAATGAATATGATCAGCTATTTCATCAGTTAAAAGCTTTAGAGCAGCAATATCCTGAGCTATTACAACCCGACACCCCCACCAATAAAGTCGGTGGTCAGGCATTGAGCAAATTTGAAACGGTGACCCATGCCGTACCGATGCTGTCTTTAGGCAATGTATTTAATCAGGAAGAACTGTTTGCTTTTGCCCGTCGAATTGAGGAACGCTTACCCAATCAACAGGTTCAATACGATGTTGAGCTGAAACTGGATGGTCTGGCGATTTCACTGTGGTATGAAAATGGTGTTCTGATCCGAGGGGTGACTCGCGGGGATGGTGAAACTGGCGAAGACATCAGCCAAAATGTTAAAACCATTCGTAATCTTCCAAAATACTTAAGTCATAATCCTGTTGAAATCCCGCGCTTACTGGAAGTTCGCGGCGAAGTGCTAATGCCGAAACAGGGTTTTGAACGCTTAAATGCCGCCAATGAAGCCAAAGGAGAAAAAACTTTTGCTAATCCGCGTAATGCCGCCGCAGGAAGTTTAAGGCAACTTGACCCGAATATTGCAGCATCACGCCCCTTGGCTTTTTATGCCTATGGGATTGCGCAATGTGAGCCGCATCATGGTTTGGCGAGCATGCATGAAAGTCTGCATTGGTTAACACAGTTGGGTTTTGAAATCGCTGAACGCCAATTTTTATGTTCATCGATTGAAGAAGTTCAGCAGCGTTATGAACAAATCCAACACGAACGTCCGAATCTGACTGTTGAAATTGATGGTATGGTCATCAAGGTCGATGATCTGAAACAACAACAGCAACTTGGTTTTCTAAGCCGTGAACCACGTTGGGCGACAGCTTATAAATTTCCTGCCGAAATTGCCCGAACCACGGTTGAAAATATTGATTGGCAAGTGGGTCGAACGGGAACATTGACCCCCGTGGCGCGTTTGCAGCCTGTATTAGTGGGTGGCGTGACGGTATCCAATGTGACCTTGCATAATATTGGCGAAATTCATCGTCTGGATGTGCGCGTAGGTGATCAGGTCAGTGTGTATCGTAGTGGTGATGTGATTCCTAAAGTTGAACGAGTCTGGCCAGAGTTTCGTCCTGCGGATGCACAAATCGTTCAATTACCAGAAAACTGTCCAGTCTGTTCCTCTCCTGTGGTAATGCCAGAAGGTGAGGCTTTGGCACGTTGTTCAGGTGGTTTGTATTGTGCTGCGCAACGGATTGAAGCGATTCGACATTTTGTATCGCGTAAGGCGATGGATATTGAAGGTCTGGGCGACCGTTGGGTTGAGTCTTTATTGCATCTGAATCTTTTAAAAGATGTCGCAGATATTTATCATTTGTACGAACATCGCGAGACTTTACTCAGTATTGAAAAAATGGGAGAAAAGTCCGTTCAGAACTTGATGGATGCGATTGAAGCCAGTAAAAAAACCACGCTGGCACGGTTTATCTACGCACTTGGAATTCGTGGTGTTGGGGAAACCACTGCACGAATGCTGGCCAATACTTTTCAAACTTTTGATGCATTAAAAAATGCTGACATTGAAGCCTTGAAGAAAACGCCTGATGTGGGGGAAATTACCGCCGAATGGATTTTTGATTTCTTTTTGGCTCCGCATAACATTGAAGTACTTGATCGTTTATTGGCTGCTGGTATTCATTGGGATGCACCGACTGCTCCAACGCGTCAACCATTAAATGGTGAAAGTTGGGTGGTGACCGGTACATTGTCTAGTATGGGGCGTGATGAAGCGACACAGCGCTTACAAGCTCTGGGTGCGCGTGTCAGTGGTAGTGTTTCCAGTAAAACCAAATGTGTGGTTGCTGGCGAAAAAGCAGGGAGTAAGCTTGATAAAGCCGAAAAACTCGATATTCGTGTCATGAATGAACAGGAGTTTTTAGAGTTTTTGGCGCAATACGACATTAATATGCTGTGACTCATTATGCCATGATGCGTTCATCTGGATTAAGGTGAACGTTCAGGCTATTGTCTTATCTACCGTGATGGTGATGTCGCATGCTCTCTATTCACATTTGCGCTATCCCCGTTTTTTAATCAGACCATCATCCAGCAATTGCTGGAAATGTTCACAAAGACTTTGCTGAATATCTAGATATTCGATACCAAGTTCTTCCTGACTGCGTTTTGAGTTGAAATAAACAGGATAGCCAACATTACGCTGTACAAATTTGCGAGATTGACCAAACAGTGGTGCGAATAAAGAGAAAACTGCTTTAGGAACTGTGAAGTGCGGGAATGGATAACGATAACCGAAACGCTGAGTCAATATTTTTCCCATTTCAAGAAAGCTTAAAGTTCCTCCTGAGATAATATAACGTCCATTTGCCGTTGAAGAAAATGCAGCTGCAACATGGGCATCTGCGACATTACGGACATCAACAATTCCCATCCAGATTTCAGGGGCACCAAATAAAAGTGTTCCATCACCAAACTTTTCCAATAGCTCAACACTGCCAGATTGTGTAGCTGTTGTAAGAGAAGGTCCCATCACCAAAGCGGGATTGATACAAACTAGCGACCAGCGATCCTGCTGCTCCGCCATTTCCCATGCTTTACGTTCTGCTGCGACTTTGGAATAAGAATAAGGTTGATGTGTCTCACTACTACTGTTATTCCAATGACTTTCATCAAATTCATGGTTGGCTGTGTCTTCAATTTCGATGGCATCTCCACAGATTGCGGCGATACTTGACGTTACCACAACACGTTTGACTGTTGTCGTTCGATTGGCTGTTTCAAGGACATTGATGGTACCGTTGACCGCAGGTTCAATAATATCTTTCACCGCATCTTTATAGTTGCTGATCACAAAAGGAGATGCAGTATGAATCACAATTTCACAAGCCTTCATGGCCTCGTCAAAAGCATGGGGTGTCAATAAGTCGGCTTTAAAAAAATAAATTTGCCCGGATGATTTTTTTGCAATTTCGGTGAGATGTTGTAGTTTTTCTTTTTTAGACGGGTCACGCACAGTTGCATGTACGATATAACCTTGCATGAGTAAACGTTCAATAATCCAGCCAGCTACATAGCCTGTAGCACCCGTCACTAAAATCGGTGTGTTCTTATTCATTTTGCGGCCTATTAGGGTTTTTGCTCTATTTTATTTAACGAAATTTTCAGAAATATACAATCAGGTGCAACATATATTTTCATGAAAACAGATGAAATAAGAAGCATTGTCTTTAGTTACAAAATAAAAAAACAAGAAATGAATGCAATTTTGAAGAAATTTTTCTCTAAAAAGGGTGCAAACATTTATTTTTTCACAATAAATTTTCCAATTAAAACTGTAAATGCGTATGTTTCTCATTTTAATTTTATAAAAATCATAAACTTACATCATTTTTACTTTGCAATCATTTTTAAACTTGACCATAATATTCATATTCGAGAGGAGAATTACAAATGCGCGGCAATCCAGAAGTCATAGACTATTTAAATATGTTGATCGGTGGCGAACTGGCTGCCCGTGATCAATACCTGATCCATTCACGTATGTATGAGGATTGGGGTTTAAGCAAAATTTATGAACGTATCGATCATGAAATGCAAGAAGAAGCTGCACATGCGGATTCGATTATTCGCCGTGTGTTATTCCTCGAAGGCAAGCCTAACATGAACCGTGATGATATTGTCACTGGTGAAGATGTTGTATCTTGCCTCAAAGCAGATTTGGCGCTTGAATATCATGTTCGTCAGAAATTGGCAGATGGCGTGAAATTGTGTGAGGAAAAAGGGGACTATGTCAGCCGTGATATGCTCCGTTCACAAATGTCAGATACTGAAGAAGATCATACTTACTGGTTAGAAAAACAGTTACGTTTGATTGAATTGATGGGCTTACAAAATTATATTCAATCACAGATGTAAGATTAAAAAACTCAGCTTCGGCTGAGTTTTTCATTTTGATATTATGGTTTTTGCTGTAAACGTTTTACATCTTTAAGCACTTCATCAGCATGCGTTTGAGTGTTGACGCTGGTGTAGTGATAGACCACAGTACCTTTGGGGTCAATTAAAAAACTTTCTCTTTTGGCGATTTCCATAATCCCCATATTTCGCACAATGCCAAATTTTTCGGCTAACTGATGATCACTATCTGCCAAAATGGGAAACGTGAGTCCTAATTTGTCTGAAAATTTCTTATGTGAGGCAACATCATCCAGACTTACGCCCATGACCACGGCATTCGATTGTGTAAATTGCGAAGAAAGCGCTTTAAAGCGATTGGCTTCCTGGGTACAACCAGGAGAGTCATCTTTGGGGTAAAAATACAAAACCAGCCACTTGCCTCGAAAATCTTTTAATTCGTGCCAGATTCCATTTTGATCCTGTAATCGAAACTCAGGTGCAGGCTGACCCACCCATTGTTTTTGATCTGTACTGGATTTTGAAAATATCTCATTGGCAGCATGTGTGAAATTGATCAGTCCTGTGGTTAAACAGAGACTGATTAAGCTTGTTCTCAATATTGTTATTGTGCGCGTCATTTTCATGTTTATTCAAAAGCCCATTGGAAAAGCCTAAATCCCAGTTTAACAAAATCAACTTTGAAATGTACTAAGAAATTTTTGCTTTTGTGATTCGGTCTATGCATATTAGATCAATCAAAATAAATAAAGTGAAAGAAGATCAATGGACGTTGGTGCAGCACTGATTAAATTAAAGCCCAATAATACATGGTCAAAAGTTGAAACATGGCAACAACAGCTTGAGCAGCGCAAAGTTGAAGCGATTGAAACGCTTCAAGCCGAAGGTGTTATAGTTGAATCATGGTTTCATATCCAGATCGAAGGGCAGGGTTATTTAATTGCTTATATGCGAGCCGTCGATTTAGTCAAAGCGCAACAAATAGCTAAAACCAGTCCTTTTGAGATTGATCAAGTTCATCAACAATTTAAACGAGATTGTTGGGAAAAAGTGATTCCTGCAACTTTGTTACTTGATCTGGACAATAATGAGCAACCCCGCAATCAAATCACCGAATAAAAATGGTTATACTTTTTCAAGTGAAAGGCACAGAGTAAGACATTGAAACAACGTATTCTTCTCATTACAGGATGGGGTGGCGGTGAGAAGCTATTAAACCCCTTAAAACAGTTACTTGAACAACAAGGCTATACCGTTGAACTCAGTAATATTTTTAATGCGCTAGATGAGCAGGTTTTAGCACAACAGGTAGAACAAGCTATCAAATTTGATGTGATTGCAGGATGGTCATTGGGGGGCGAGTTAGCCATGCGCTTGGTACATGACGTTGCTCTCAAGACAGGTCAAAACAAGACTTTGATTACGATGGCCTCTAATCCAAGTTTTGTGGCACATGAAAATTGGCGACATGCGATGTCGATAGAAGATTTTCATCAGTTTAAGCAGTCTTTTGAGCATGATCCGATTACGACTCTGAAGCGTTTTGGTTTGCTGGTGACCAAAGGTGTTGAAACAGCTAAATCTGATTTTAATACGATGCAAACCATGTTGCATGCGCAGCCCATGTCGCTATTAAAACAAGGTTTAGCGATACTGGAACAATTTAATCTAGTTGATATCTTAAAAAATTATACAGGTCGTCAGCTTCATCTCTTTGCAGATCATGATGCGCTAGTTCCTTGCGAAATTGTGCAAGATATGCAGAAGATTAATGCAAAATCAATTCAGATTGTGACCGTTGAAAATGCTGCACACAGCTTTCCGTTCATTCAGGTCGAAAAAACTTGCAATGAAATTACGAAATTTATTGAATCATCAGTTTAAGCTTTAAACGAAATGGTGTTTATCGCAATATATTTTCAAAGTCTGCACGTTTAATATGTAGTTTCATATTGAAAAGGTACATCAATGGAGTCAATGGATGAGTGATCAGTTTGATTTGGAGCATATCTGGCATCCTTATACCTCCATGCTTCATCCATTACCTACCTTTAAAGTCAAACGTGCCTATGGCGCAACCATTGAACTTGAGGATGGCCGTCAGTTGATTGATGGCATGTCTTCATGGTGGTGCGCAATTCATGGTTATCATCATCCTGAACTCGATCTTGCTGTGAAGCGTCAACTCGACCATATGGCACATATCATGTTTGGTGGTCTCACCCATGAGCCTGCAATTGAACTGGGAAAATTACTACTCAAAATCACGCCGCCCAGTCTGGATAAAATTTTTTATGCTGACTCAGGTTCAGTTGCGGTGGAAGTCGCCATGAAAATGGCGGTTCAGTATTGGTCATCAAAAGCAGGGTCATCAAAAGCGGGATCTTCAAAAGCCGAATCGGACACAACCCTCAAACAAAAGACCAATTTTATCACCACACGTTCTGGTTATCATGGCGACACTTGGAATGCCATGTCGGTTTGTGATCCTGTCACGGGCATGCATCAGATTTTCGGAAATAGTTTATCGCAACGTATTTTTGTGTCTGAGCCGCAAAGTCGTTTTGATGGTGAATGGAATCCGCATGAACTTGATGAAGTGGAGCAAATCTTAAAACTGCATCATCAAGAATTGGCTGCATTTATTATTGAACCGATTGTACAGGGCGCAGGTGGAATGCGCTTTTATCATCCAGAATACTTAAAACAGCTCCGCAAGTTGTGCGACCAATATCAGTTACTGCTGATTTTTGATGAAATTGCCACAGGTTTTGGTCGGACTGGAAAACTGTTTGCGTGGGAACATGCACAGGTTGAGCCCGATATTATGTGTCTTGGTAAAGGACTGACAGGTGGCTATATGACTTTATCAGCCACGCTTACGACTAGGCAGGTCGCTGAAACCATTAGTGCTGGTGAAGCTGGTGTTTTTATGCATGGCCCCACTTTTATGGCGAATCCTTTGGCCTGTGCCGTTGCTTTGAGAAGTACTCAGTTATTGCTCGAACAGGATTGGCAAGCCAATATTCAACGGATATCTGAACAATTACAATCATTGCAGATTTTGTCTGCATTGGAATACGTGGCAGATGTACGTATTTTAGGGGCGATTGGGGTGGTGGAACTCAAGTTCAATGTCGATATGAAAACCTTGCAACAGCAGTTTGTTGAGCGTGGGATCTGGGTGAGGCCTTTTGGTAAATTGGTGTATGTGATGCCACCATATGTTATTTCCAAAGACGAGTTAAATTTCCTGCTAGAACAACTGATTGACGTGGTACAACAGATGCAAGTTGAGGTGAAACATGGCATTGCTTGATCATTATCAACAGCAGCTTGATCAGCTTAAACAGACTGGAAATTTACGCCAGTTTACCGCCAATGAGCAACACGGTGCTTATATTGAGATTGCAGGAAGAAAGATGCTTAATCTTTCCTCCAATGATTACTTGGGCTTGGCTGCAAATGTTCAGCTACGTGAGGAATTTTTAGATCAGCAACCCATTCAACGCTGTTATTTTAGTTCATCTTCATCGCGCTTGCTGACAGGTAATTTTGAGGAATATGAACAGTTTGAAGCGAATTTAAGTCAGGCATTTTTAGGTCGTGCTTCGCTGCTCTTCAATAGCGGCTACCATATGAATATCGGAATTTTGCCTGCTTTAAGTGACAGTAAAACGCTGATTTTGGCTGATAAATTGGTACATGCCAGTATGATCGATGGCATTCGTTTGTCGTCTGCCAAATATGTACGTTATCGGCATAATGATCTACAGCATCTCACTCAAATGCTTGAAAAATATCATGATGATGCCGACATTGAGCGCATTATTGTGGTGACTGAAAGTATTTTTAGTATGGACGGGGATGAAACGGATCTGTCTGAACTGGTGAAGATTAAGCATGGTTTTGATAAAGTCATGCTGTATGTGGATGAAGCACATGCGATCGGTGTTCGTGGTGAGCAGGGTTTGGGTTGTGCCGAGCAATATAACGTGATGGCTGATATTGATTTACTGGTCGGTACCTTTGGAAAAGCCTGTGCCTCAGTAGGCGGCTATCTGATATGTGATCCAATAATTCGCAGCTATTTGATCAACACTATGCGTCCATTGATTTTTAGTACCGCTTTGCCGCCGATCAATATTGCATGGTCGGATTTTATCTTTAAAAAAGTCATGGCAGCTAAGAGCGAACGCTTACATTTACACAAGATCAGTCAGGATTTACAATCGGCAATTGTCGCAAAAGGTTATCATAGTCCATCGACCAGCCATATCGTGCCGATTATTGTCGGAGCAAGCCAAACAGCAGTAGAAAAATCTCAAAGCGTACAGCAACATGGTTTTTATGCGATGCCCGTTCGTCCTCCCACTGTGCCGCAGCATAGCGCACGGCTCAGAATTTCATTAACATCACTGATTCAGTCTGATGATCTAGAACGATTGGTAGCGTGTTTGTGAATCTCAATAAATCCCTGATTGCCCAGCGTTTTGCCAAAGCGGGACAAAGCTATACTGAACAAGCGGTTATCCAAAAACAAATCAGTCAGCATTTGTGCCAATTGATGCAAAACCATTGTCCTGAAAATTTAGCGCATGTTTTGGAAATTGGCTGTGGATCGGGCAATTTAACCCATCAATTGGTTAAAAATTTTCAAATTGAACAGTGGTATCTGAATGATTTGTATCCACAAGTGCAGCAACATTTTCAGGGTCATTTACCGATCCAATGGATGATTGGGGATATTGAAACACTGGATTTGCCCGCAGCTTTAGATGCAATCGTGTCGAGTTCAGCCCTTCAGTGGATTAATGACTTACCTGCATTATTAACACGTTGTTATGATGTATTGAAAGCGCAAGGCTGGTTATGTTTTTCCACCTTTGGCCCTGATAATTTTACTGAAATTAAACAGCTTACTGGGCAGGGTTTACAATATTGGTCGATTGATGACTGGCGACAACAACTTGAAAAAGTAAACTTTGAGGTTGTTGAGCTAAGCCAACAATCTTTATATATGCGGTTTGAAACCCCGAAAGCGGTACTCAAACACCTTAAAGCCACTGGTGTGACTGGGGCATCTGTACAGCAACAACGCTGGACAAAACAATCACTTACTGAATTTTATCAACGCTATCAACAATTTCAGCTAGAAAATCAGCAGTATTCTTTGACCTATCATCCTATTTATTGTATCGCACGGAGAACAGCATGAGTGCTTTAGTTTATTTTGTCAGTGGGATTGATACGGGAATTGGTAAAACTTATGCCACAGGTTATCTGGCGAAACTCTGGAATACACAAGGGCAGTCGACCATTACCCAAAAATTGATTCAGACTGGAAATGTGGATGTTTCTGAAGATATCGAAAAACATCGTGACATTATGGGGACAGGCTGGTTGCCAGAAGATCATGAAAAACTGACTATGCCTGAAATTTTTAGTTATCCTGCTTCGCCGCATTTGGCGACACAACTTGATGGTCGAGACATTGATTTTGATAAAATTGAGAAGGCGACTAAAACCCTACAACAGCGTTTTGATATGGTGTTATTAGAAGGGGCAGGTGGGTTAATGGTTCCCTTAACGACAGAACTGCTCACCATAGATTATATTGCACAAAAACAGTTTCCTGTAATCTTGGTCAGTTCTGGGCGTTTGGGTAGTATTAATCATACTTTACTCAGTTTGGAAGCTTTAAAACAACGAGGTTTATCGCTTTATGCACTTGCCTATAATCTGAATGATGAATCTCAGGATGAAATCATTTCAAAAGATACAGCACAATATTTAAAAAATTATTTAAAACAATATTTTTCAGAAGCGAAATGGATCGATATTCCTAAGTTATAACAGAAGTTTTAATCAAAGAAAAAAGGCTTTATCTATAAGATAAAGCCTTTTTTGATAAATAATTTAGATTACATTATTTATAATAGGTTTGGATTTTTGCAGAGATAAACTCGTAGGCAGTTTTGTTGAATAATGCGTGTTCACTAGGAGTTTCATAATTAATATAATCAGGTGTATTACTATTTTGTAAACCATAGGTTGGTGAAAGAACGTCTCCTTTTATGCTCCATTCGCCATCATAGATTTTTCCATTCATTTCAATAGCAGGATCAGCTGCACCATATACTGGATTTCCATTTGAATCGATACTATAAATTACATTTAAGCCGCCTACTGTATCATGTTTATATTTATATGATGATTTTCCATAAAGTGCATTAAACCATTCATCTAGAGTTTGAAACTTAGTTGCATTATCTTCGGAAAAACTAAATTGATTGTCATCATAAATGGCAGATTTTGGAAGATAAATAATTGAACCTTGTGGGAAGGTATCAGTACTGTTCATTAGATTATTTAAAGCCTTATCTTCACGCTTTAGAATATTCCCAACTTGATCATTAATATAGGTATATTCAACTGCTTTTGGATAGCTCGTTAAAATATTATTTGGTAAAATGTCTTTAATTTTCTTACCAGATAAATCAATACTTTCAAAGGTATAATCTAATTTATTTACGGAGAAATTGCATTTATCATTAAATGATGCTAGTGATAATTTTAAGTTACTTGATGTAGTAAGATAACCAAGAGGCCAGCCATTATTTTGTTTTTGATATGTTTTAGTGGTATAGAGACCTGATGAATTTAAATTATAATCAACGGGTTTACTTTGTTCATTAGTTTCAATTTCTGTAAGACTAAGATTATAAATTGGAAGATATTCTGAATATAACATTTGTCCACTAAGAGAAATTTTCTCCGCATAGATTCCATTTTTTTTGGTCTCCATAAATCCAGATGAATCTCTTTGCATGATGTTCAAATAATCGATGCTATACAGAGAATCATCAAAAATAGATTTAGCTGTTAAATTGGAATTTAGTAATACACCTCGATTGCATGAGCCTTGATTTGTTGTATTACCAGATGAATTGTTATTTCCAGTATTGGAATTATTTGATCCAGAAGTCATTCCAGAATCACTTGATCCACCACCCCCACAGCCTGCTAAAGTCGCTAAAGATACTGCGATTGCTAAATAAGATATTTTTTTCATCATCATGAACCTATTGTTGTTGGATTGTTTCATTTTGTGGTGATTATATACAAGACTGTCTGTCTATAAAATAGTAAAATTCACAAAAAAATTAGCATTAAATGAAAAAAGAGCCCATATATGGACTCTTCAATCTAGTTAAGTGTCAGTGATTAAAACTTTTTAAACGTTTTATTCTGACCAAAGCTTTTGCGTGGAGAAAATGGTTTAGATTGGCTCTCAGTTTGATCGTCCGTATCACGCTTTTGTTGGCGTAAATAGCCTCCACGACGTGCAGCCAGTGGTTTTTCCACCATGCGTTCAGTACGACGTTTTGCCATACCATACAGACCAGTACCTTGGCGTGGCTTGAGTTCAACCAGTTTAGTTAGGTTATCAATATCTGCTTTATCTAGTTCCATCCAGCGGCCAGTGCGCAGTTCACGTGGCAAAATTACAGTGCCATAACGGGTACGCAACAAACGGCTGACTTTTAAACCTTGTGATTCAAATAAGCGACGGACTTCGCGGTTACGTCCTTCTTTAACCACAACCTGATACCAACGGTTGATCCCATCACCACCAAGCTCTGAAAATGACTCGAATTTGGCAGGGCCATCATCCAGTACTACACCATTTAAAAGGGTTTGACGAATTTGTGGAGTAACCTCACCCATGACACGAACTGCATATTCACGTTCAACTTCATTGGACGGATGCATTAAACGATTGGCAAGTTCACCATCATTTGTAAAAAGCAATAAACCTGTACTGTTAATGTCCAGACGGCCTACCATGACCCAACGATCATTAGCAATCTGAGGAAGATGCTCAAACACAGTTGGACGCTGTTCAGGGTCGTTGCGGGAGCAGATTTCACCTTCAGGTTTGTAATAAATCAGGACACGACGACGAATTTCATCTTCGACTTGAAACTGAACTTTACGACCATCAATACGTAATTCATCACCTGGTTCGATTCGTTCGCCTACCTGCGCAATCTGACCATTTACACTGACGCGACCTGCGGCAATAACCTCTTCCATATATCGACGTGAACCGAGACCGATTCGCGCTAATACTTTTTGCAACTTTTCACTCATGACAGCACAACCTTAGAATTAATTGTCAACAGTTCACCTATTCAAGACTTGGCTGCATTTGCATCCAGTGTCATGAAAGCTTCCTTGGCATCCTGTAGGGGAGGCAATTGACCTAAAGATGCTAGGCCAAAAGCGTTCAAAAATTGGGGCGTTGTAATCAACAACGCAGGTCTTCCGGGTAAATCTCTAAAGCCCGATTCTTTAATCCAGTTCCAGTCAAATAATGTACGCAAAATCTGACTATTGTTGGTAACACCACGAATCTGTTCAATATCCGCGCGCGTGACTGGCTGATGATAGGCGATCACGGCAATGGTTTCGAGCAATGACGGTGAGAGCTTGGTTGGGCGTTCAGGCCAAACTTGTGTGATTATATTACGATATTTTGATCGAACCTGAAACCGAAAGCCTTGAGCAGTTTCAATCAGTTCAATAGATCGCCCATGTTGTAAGACAGCAAGCTGTTGTAAAAACTGACGTAATTGCGGTTTATTATATTGATCCTGAAAGGCTTGTTTTAATCGTGCAAGTGACACTGGTGCATCGCTGGCAAATAATATAGCTTCAATTTGTAATAACACATCATGATGCATGTCTTCAGGTGACATCGCCAGTTGTTGATCGAGAGTCATAGCTGTGCTCCCTGAATCGAGAGTGGCGCATCAATACCTGCGCTAACAATTCTGATTATTTGTTGGCGCGTCAGTTCCAATACGGCCATAAAGGTCACAACCATGCCCATCCGACCCTGTACTGGATTTAATAATTCCTCAAATACTAAAACAGACCCAGAGCTAACTTTTTCCTGAATAAATGCAATACGTTCTTCAAGTAAAACAGGTTCTTGCTCAACCGTATGCATGACAGGTTCAGGTCGATTAAACACACAAAATAGTGCATCGCGTAAGCTTTCGACATCATATCCCTCATACACAGGTGCTGTATGACCTAAGCCGACATTGGGACTAAAAGTATCCCGATCTAGTACTGTAAACTGTCCTAAACGTTCGGCAGCTTGCTTAATACGCAAATAGGTTTCTAAACGATCAATGAGTTCCTGTTTAGGATCTTTTTCTAAGCTAATTGATGTAGGTTTAGGAAGGAGTAATCGTGATTTAAGATCAGCCAACAACGCTGCCATGACCATATAATCTGCGGTCAATTCAATATTGAGAGACTTCATTGCATCCATATAAGAAAGGTATTGAGTCGCAATAGGGGCAATATCGAGTTGTAATAAATCAAAACCATTTTTTTGAATTAGGTAAATCAGGAAGTCGAGGGGTCCCTCGAAATGTTCGAGTAAAATTTCAAAAGCAGCAGGCGGAATATATAAATCTTCAGGAATAACATCTTGCCATTCGTCCAATACGCGAATCTGCGGTAAGTCTTCCGATGAATGATTCAAAGCTTGGTTCATTACAGTTATAGGCCACGCGAATTTTCAAAAGCATGAGTCACTTTAGACATATTGAGCATAAATGCCATAAAGAGAAGGAGATTAGAATGGCTTTTATTCTAATGGAAATTCAGACTTTAATAAATTGTTAAAAGCATCAAAACCATAAATAAATAAACACTATTTTATACCTAAATACGCTCAAGGTTTTGTGATAGTGTTATTTTGTTTAGAAATGTGGTCGGATCAATAGACTAGACTTAGGGCATAATTAAAATGAAAAAATATTTAAAATCAAACTTAAATTCGTACCAACAACCTGTTGGATTTCAGGTTCAACAATTATTACCTGTAAGTTATCAATATGAAAAATTAACAGGACAATTTGTGGAATTACTTCCTCTTTCTGATACCTGTCCAAATGATTTGGAGCTAGAACAACTTTGGCAAACGATTAACACTGAACCAGATGCACGGTGTTGGACATATTTACCCTATGAGGGCTTTCAAAGTCGCGATGAGTTGAAGCACGCCCTGCAAAATGTATTTGGGTTTCATCCTTCGTATCATTATCTGATTAAGATGAATGATGAGGTTGTGGGTTGGATCGCATTGCTCAATCCACGTTTAGCGCATGCTGCTATTGAAATTGGCAACGTGTATTTTTCACATCGCTTAAAACATACAACCGCTGCTACAGAAGCTGTCTTTTTATTGCTTAAACAGTGTTTTGATTACAATTTTCGACGAATCGAATGGAAATGTGATGACTTGAATGAGCCTTCAAAACGTGCGGCATTACGCTTTGGATTTTATTTTGAAGGACTATTTCGCCAAGATCGAGTAACAAAAGGACGTAACCGCAATACAGCATGGTTTTCAATCATTGACGAGGAGTGGTTTGAATTGAAATCTGCCTATGATGTCTGGCTAAGCCCTGATAACTTTGATGAACGTGCCAAGCAAAAACAACGTTTAAATGATGTGATTGAACAATTTCGTCCTTTATAGATGGCTATGAATGATTACTCAAACGCACTCACATCACCCGCGCCTTGACGAACAACCTCAGGATGATCTCCAGACAAATCTACAATACTGGTGGTGGTTAGTGTGCCAAATCCTCCATCGATAAACACATCAATGCGTTTGCTCAACTGATTTTCAATGTCATATGGATCATCCAATGGATCTTCCTGACCCGGTAAGATCAGGGTACTGGTTAAAATGGGTTCGCCAAGTTCTTGTAACAATGCCTGACAGATAGGATTAGTCGGAATACGTAGCCCGATAGTTTTCTTTTTGGGGTGCATTAACCGCTTTGGAACTTCGCTGGTGGCTGGCAAGATAAAAGTGGTGATTGCTGGCGTATTATTTTTCAATAAACGATACATGGCATTATCGACTTTGGCATAAGTGGCAATATCTGATAAATCGCAACACATAATCGCATATTGATGTTTTGGGCCAAGTCCACGAATTTGCGCAATACGCTCCATTGCGCTTTTATTGCCAATCTGACAACCAATCGCATAGGCGGCATCGGTTGGATAGACCACCACTTCGCCTGCACGGATACGTTCAACGGCCTGAGTAATCAATCGGGCTTGTGGATTTTCTGGATGAATATGCAAATGCAACATATCTGGATCCTCCTGAGTCAAATGTTATTGTTGTAAAGTGTCACTTCTATCCAATAGATTTCTGTCATCAGTCCTTTTATTTCTCCCCTGAAAAGAAAAATAAACAGGGATTAAACAAAGATGAAAAGAATCTGATGACCGCTTTTATTTAATCACATTGAATAGATTCAGTACGTGATGAGAAGTTGCGGTTGTGTAATTAAAAGCAGATTTAATCAAGCAATTCACGTTTAAATTCATCAGATTGTAAAATTTTACCGTCACGAGTACAGCTGCAAATACATTGAATAAAATGCGCTGCATCAGATGGTAATGTTGCTTCACCTGAAAAATAAGCCTGTACCTGAGTAAACACACGATCTTTAAACGATGTTCCGTCGCCACCTTCACCTGTTAAATTGTCTAAAGATACTCGAAATTTGCGACCAAAAGCTTGAGCAAATAACCACTCAATTGCTTGCGGTTTAATTTCGACTTGTTCAAAAAGCTGTTGCTGTTCAAGCGTTCGACCATCTGGCGCATACCAATAGCCTAAATCAGGCAATAAACGTCGTTTTGCCCCTGCAATCGTCCAGTGACTAATTTCATGTAAGGCACTATTAAAAAAACCATGAGCAAACTGAATTCTAGCGGGTGCTTGATTTTGCGCAGGAAAATATTCGGGTTCAAAATCTCCTTTGACCAACGTCACATTTTGATGGGAAAACCAGTGATTAAAGTGTAAAATAAGCCAATCAACCTGTTCGTGTTCTGTTTGTAGGCTTTGCCACGGTGAGAGTTGCACTGTATTAGACGACAGGGCAGACTGATGGGTTGAATGGGTGCTAACAAGTGATGAAGTTGTTACTTCAGGTTGCGGCTGCAACAGGTGCATTGCTGTGTTACCATGAGTTCTGTCTAAATTAGTACAAAATTGTATCTTAATCTTTGACAGAGTACCGATGAATTTGTAGAATTGCCGCCTTAATTATGTCAGCAAATACCTTTCCGGCACAGATTGAGCCGTTTAAATGGGCTGAACAGGGCTTTACATGGTCAGGAACACTGCCATTGTCTCGCTTTGCTCGTATTGCTCGTGAAGCTGTTGGATCAATTAATGATCAATTGATCTCTATAGACTGTAAGCTATCAATGGATGCGTATCATCGCGTTGTGTGGTTTGATGGTCATGTTGAAACAAAAGTTCCACTGGAATGTCAGCGTTGTCTGGAGCCTGTGGAAATTCCTCTTGTTTCAGACTTCCGTCTCGCACTGGTTGATGATGAGTCACTGATAGAGCGCTTGGATGAGGATGCTGATTTCATCGTCTTGGGCGAAAGTGAATCTTCAACAAAGGGTGATTTTTCTACTCCTGCCACTGTTGATTTACTGTCACTCATAGAAGATGAACTGTTATTGTTGATGCCTTTATCTCCTAAGCATGTGTCTTGTGAGCATAAGCATCAACCAGCCGTTGAGAATGTTGTCGAAGAAAAACGTGATAATCCGTTTGATGTTTTGGCAGGTTTGAAAGGCAAACTTAATTCATAACACAATTTGTGTTATTATGTTGAGTTAAGACAACTGAATTTGTTCTGATCCATTTTTTCGATCTTTGTAAGGAGCCATCATGGCCGTTCAGCAAAACCGTAAAAGTCGCTCTCGCCGTGACATGCGCCGTTCACATGACGCTTTAACCGAGAATGCATTAACTGTAGACCAAACTACAGGTGAAACTCATCGTCGTCACCACGTGACTAAAGATGGTTTTTACCGTGGTCGTCAATTATTCGCTAAAGCAGCTGATGCTGAATAATTGAGCCAATTTGCATAAAAGCGTGATGCTTAAGTGTAGAAAAAATGGGAGCGAAAGCTCCCTTTTTTTGTTGCTTTTCGCAATTATCAATTGATTCAATAAGTGTTAAATTTCCGCCTCGGAAACGAGCTAAGACGAAGTAAAGGATTTTTATATGTCTGCTAAACGACTCGAGCAAGTGGCTCAAGCAACCAAAACTGCATTTTTGTTCCCAGGTCAGGGGTCGCAAAAAGTCGGCATGCTCGCTGAACTTGCCGAACAGTTTAGTGGTGTGCAAGAGACTTTTGCTGAAGCTTCAGAAGCAATTGGTTTTGATTTGTGGCAGATTGCGCAAAGTGGTGAAGGTCTTGATCAGACTGAAAATACTCAGCCTGTATTACTCACTGCGAGTATTGCTTTATGGCGTGTATGGCTAGATTTGGGTGGTATTGCACCTAAATACTTAGCAGGACACTCACTGGGTGAATACAGTGCATTGGTTGCAGCACAAGCATTAAGCCTTGCGGATGCGGTGAAATTGGTCAATTTACGCGGTAAATTGATGCAAAGTGCTGTACCTCAAGGACAAGGCGCCATGGCTGCAATTTTAGGATTGCCTGACGAGAAAGTGCTGGAGCTCTGCCAAAGCGTATCTGCATCTGGACAGGGTTCGGTTGAAGCCGCAAATTACAATGCACAAGGTCAAGTGGTCATCGCGGGTTCGACTGCATTGGTGAATGATGTCATGGCGCTTGCCAAAGAGCAATCCGGTAAAGCCATTGCTTTGCCTGTGTCTGTACCATCACATTGTTCATTAATGAAACCTGCGGCAGAACAATTCGCAGCAGCATTGGAACAAACTGCCATTGAGCTACCTCATATACCTGTAATACAAAATGTCAACGCGGCAATCGCCACCGATGTTGCTCAATTGCGTCAGGCACTCACGGCTCAATTGTATCAGTCAGTACAATGGACACGCACCATGCAATACCTGCAAGATCAAGGGATTCAGTATGTGGTGGAATGTGGTCCGGGTACAGTGCTGAGTAACCTTGCGAAACGTTTGCCAAATATTGAAAAAGCATTTGCGATCGATACCAAAGGTCGTATGGAAGATGCCTTAAACGCAGTTTTAGTGGCGGAAGGAAAAATTGCATGACACAACAACGTAAAGTTGCTTTGGTGACAGGTGCCAGCCGAGGTATTGGCGCGGCAATTGCACAACAACTTCTTCAAGACGGTTTTTTTGTCGTAGGTACAGCAACGAGTGAATCAGGTGCTCAAAAGTTAACAGAGCAATTTGGTGAGCAGGGTCTAGGTTTGGTGTTAGATGTTCGTCATCTAGATCAGATTGAAGCTGTTGTTTCAAACATTGAACAAAACTATGGCCCAGTGTTGGTATTGGTCAATAATGCAGGGATTACACGCGATAATTTATTATTGCGTATGTCAGAAGATGACTGGGACGACATTTTAAATATTCATTTAAAAGCGGTTTATCGTTTATCGAAACGTGTGCTAAAAGGCATGACCAAAGCCCGTTTTGGACGTATTATCAATGTCAGTTCAGTGGTTGCACACTTTGCGAATCCGGGTCAAGCCAACTACTCAGCAGCCAAAGCAGGCATTGAGGCATTTAGCCGCAGTCTTGCCAAGGAAATGGGTAGTCGCCAGATTACGGTAAACAGTGTTGCACCCGGTTTTATTGCAACTGAAATGACAGATAGCTTAAGCGAAGATCTTCGTAAAAAAATGAGTGATCAGGTTGCGCTAGGTCGTCTTGGCGAACCACAAGATATCGCAAATGCAGTAAGTTTCCTCGCTTCTGATAAAGCAAGTTACATTACTGGTACGGTATTACATGTAAATGGTGGTTTATACATGGCCTAAGGCTGATGGATAAACTTTTAAAATATTCAATATTCAATTAAACTAACGGCAATTAAAAACGCCACAAGCAATGAGGAGAATTCCTGTGAGCGATATCGAACAACGTGTTAAGCAAGCAGTTGCAGAACAACTTGGTATGAAAGTTGAAGAGATCAAAAACGAAGCATCTTTCATGGATGATTTGGGTGCTGACTCTCTTGATCTAGTTGAACTTGTTATGTCTTTCGAAAATGACTTCGACATCACCATTCCTGATGAAGATTCTAACGAAATCACAACTGTTCAATCAGCAATTGATTATGTAACCAAGAAATTAGGTTAATAGATCAGTGTTGATAAAAGCCACCGCAAGGTGGTTTTTTTATGGCTGAGCTAAAATTTAAATTGTTCAATAACAACTGATCCTAAAAAAATTGGTTAAATAAATTACATACTGTTACTTGATTGAAGTGAACATATACCAAAATCGAGATATTTTTTGAGTATAACTATAAGGGCTTTAAATTTATTTCATGATGACAATAATCATTACAGGAGACAATCATGGGTCTTTTTGATTTCGTAAAAGGTATTGGTAAGAAAAATCAGGCAAAAACTGAACAACCCGCTGCAACGCCTGCTGAACCGACAGCACAAGAGATTGCAAATCAGCTTTTGGCGCATATTAAAAGTTTAGGCTTGCCTGTAGAAGGTTTGGTGGTGAACTATAACAGCACCACAGATTTGGCGACGATTCAGGGTAAGGTCAAGAGTCAAGCAGACAAGGAAAAAATTGTATTGGCTGTGGGAAATATTGATCATGTTGCCAAAGTGGATGATCAGATGACGGTTGAAACACCTGAGCCTGAAAGTAAATTTTACACGGTTAAATCTGGTGATAATTTATCGAAAATTTCAAAAGAATATTATGGTGATGCAAATCAGTACAATAAAATTTTTGAAGCCAATAAGCCTCTTTTAAAGGATGCTGATGATATTTATCCAGGTCAGGTATTGCGTATTCCGCAATAAACAAGCCGTCTAAATAAAAAGCAGAGCATAGGGATCATATTGTGCTGCTTTTTATTTTATACAGTAATATTTTGAATAAACTGAATAAGTTTCTGTCCATGTGCTTGAGCCCTAAAATGTATTGTTTCTGGCGTAAATCCAGATACAGTCGAAACCTCATATAAAATATGCGGCTCATGATATTTCATTTGTGTATATTGGGCCGAATGTTTCAGGGCTTGTAAAAAGTCAGCAATTAAATGGTCTCCATTTTCCTGAATAAAATTTTTCTCAGGTTGCCCGACTGTTAAGCTAATCAATAACTGCTTACTTTTGAGTTTATCTCCCTTAGATCCATAAGCAAATTGGTAACTAAAAACATTATCGAGCCAAATTTTAAGAATAGCTGGCATATTAAACCAATACATCGGATATTGAAGGATAATCAGATCATGATGTAATAACGCTGCCTGTTCTGCTGCAATATCAATTTTATAATCTGGATAAAGTTGATGAATATTTCTGATTTCTAGATTAGGGTGATTTCGACTGAGCTGTTCAATAATCGTTTTGTTTGCGATAGATTGAACGAAATTTGGATGAGCGAGGATTACAAGAGCCATATAAATTGCCTTTAATTTAACTATAAAAATGATAGTAACTAAAATTATTTTAGTGATATATTTTTACAGTACAATAACTATCAGGATAGATAGGAGAGCGTTTCTATGGTGAAGCCCATCGAAAATTGTGAAGTCAGCTTTAAAGGAAAAAATTATCCCTGTCCTATTAGCATGGTGATGGATTTGATCGGTGGTCGATGGAAAGGCGTGATTCTTTACTATCTACAAAATGGAGCGAAGCGTTTTGGTGAGCTTAAACAATTAATGCCAACCATAACTGAAATGACTCTAAGTCTTCAATTAAAACAATTGGAAAAAGATGGCTTTATTTCCAGAACGGTTTATGGCGATAAACCGCCTGTAAAAGTGGTATATGAATTGACTGATTTTGGCAATTCTTTTCAGCCTGTGTTGGATGCACTTTCTGCATGGTCACATCATGTGGTTGGACAAGAGCCGTAATACAAGAAAGCACCCAGCTTTCTTGTGATTGAGCATTAATTTAAAATCGTTTTGGAATCTTTTGCCCATTCGGAACAGGCGTTTCAGCATTTTTTAATACTCCAAATAGCCATACTTCGGCATGTTTTACTGCAATTTTTAAATCATCACCCAAAGCTAGACGACCTGCAATATAACTTGCCAGAGAACAACCTGAACCATGATATTCACCTTCCAATCGGGGGCAGGTGCTTTCAGCTACACGTTCACCATTCATATATAAAATATTGCGAATATAGTCTGGTGTGGCTTCATGCCCACCTTTGACTAAAACGGCTTTTGCACCCATTTCAAATAATTTTTGGGTCGCTGCTTCTAAGTCATCCAGTCCTGTTAACGCACGTAGTTCCACTGTATTTGGCGTTAAAATTGTGGCAAGTGGAATCAGTTCAACAAAAGCCTGAACCAAAGTAGCCTGATCTCCTAAAGAACCACCACTATTAGCGACTAAAACAGGATCTAGTACATATAGATAATCTGGATGCTCACGTAAAAATTGCGCAAGTGCCGCGATATTATCTGTTGTGCCTAACATGCCAGATTTGACGCATTTAATTGGTAAATCTTTAATAACTGCATTCGCCTGAGCGAGTAACAATTCTTTGGATGTGGCTTCAAAGCCAAAAACTTGTTGTGAGTTCTGAATGGTCAGTGCTGTGCAGGCGATCGCGGCATGTGCACCACTTTGTCCAATGGCTTCAATATCGGCTTGTAATCCAGCTCCGCCTGAAGGATCAAGACCAGAGAAACAAAGTACGGTTGGGCGCACAGTTAGTATCCTTAAAGTGTTCAATTTGGGTTAGTATAGGCAAGTTTGAGCAAAGTCTCGACCCTATTTTTCATAGAGTTTTATGGGTCTTAACTGTTTTTGATTTGAGTGTAATTTGTGAACGAAGTAAAACATATTTTGATTGATCTGGATGGAACTTTGACTGACCCGAAAGTAGGGATTACTACTTCAGCCCGTTACGGTTTAAATAAAGTGGGTTACCCTATTGCTGATCATGAAAATATTGACTGGATCATTGGGCCACCTTTGAAAGCTTCACTCGCTAAAATTATGAATGTCGATGTAACTCATGATTTGGCTGAACAGGCTTTATTAGGGTATCGTGAGCGTTTTGCAGTGACAGGGTTATTTGAAAATGAACTCTATCCCGATGTCATTGAGACTTTGAAGACACTTAAAAATCAAGGTTATCAATTGTATTTAGCCACTGCAAAGCCGCATGTCTATGCGGTGCGTATTTTAGAACATTTTGAATTATTACAATATTTCACACATCCTTATGGGAGTGAGTTGACCGGTGAGCGAACCAATAAAGGCGATTTGATCGCCTACATACTCGAAAAAGAACAATTAAATCCTGCTGAATGTTTAATGGTTGGGGATCGTGAACATGATATTTTAGGTGCACGTCGTCATGGCATTGAAACTGTTGCAGTAGAATACGGTTATGGTTCCGAACAAGAACTTAATTTGGCAGCGCCTAAGTATAAAATCAAAAGTTTTAAGCAATTACTCGATCTATTGACCTGAATAGACAAATACCAAATCCGAACAGCATCTGGTTAGACTTTATTTTATGATGATGTCCCAATAATAAGTCATCAGTATCAGGGAGTACTCATGTTGAAAAATTTAGTCCTAAGCACTGTGTTAATATCGGGTTTGGCCGCTTGCCATGCATTTCCAAACGCTGATTCTGGTCAGCGGGTACAGGTGGCCAAATCACTTCAAGGGAAACAGTGCGAACAGCAAGGTTTGACTATTTCAGTATTGAAACAACAATTGCAGACAAAACATATCCACGTCTATGCCGAATCTGTTGGACATGATGGCATGATGCGGCCTCAGATGTGTGGTGCGCCAGATGGTAAAGTTGCAATATTTAGTATCGATCAAAAACAATTGGCTCAGGCGCAAGCACTTGGCTTCTTAGTCTATCCAACCCAATAAAAAACGAATCTGTTGATCTATTTTTAGCTAGACCCAATGGATGATTCCGTTGGCTGAACAATTTGAAACTTATGCGAAATTATAAAATTGACATCTTAAGAGGTGTTTCTATTCTTTTGGTGTTACTGCATCATTTTAATATTCCTTATAAGTTACATGATACATGGTTAGGCATTTCAGTGTTTGGAGAGCCTTTAAGTACTTTAATTGCCCGCAATGGTAATTATGGTGTGACGATGTTTTTTGTGATTTCGGGGTTTTTAATTACCTAACATACCTTACAAAGAAACGCTAGCCTAGCGCAGATACAACTTAAAAATTTCTATATTCGCCGTGTGGCACGGATTATTCCTTGTCTGGTGCTGCTCGTTGTGATGGTGACCATTTTGGGATGTCTAGGACTCCAGCCATTTTTAAACCAAACACCGAATGGTATTGAAGTTCCTTATGGCTTGACGGTTTTTGCAGCCTTTACCTTCTGGATGAATATCCTGATTATTGAATATGGCTGGGTCAATTATGCGCTTGGCGTATTATGGTCACTTTCAGTTGAAGAAGTATTTTATCTCGCATTTCCATTGTTATGTTTAACATTGGCTAGAGGCAAAGCCTTTGTTTTATTTCTTGTATTGATTGTTGCCTATGCACCATATTTCCGTTCACTACATTTTGGCGAAGAAAGTGGGGCATATCTTTATCATTATTTCTCCAGTTTTGATGGTATTGCACTAGGCTGTTTGACGGCTTTGTTTGCCCAGAAATTTTCGATCCAAGCTGTCCAGATGAAATGGATAATTCCTGTGTTGGTTTTTTTGATGAGCATGTTATATCTCTATGCGCCCATTAAAGAGGTGAGTACATGGAGTGTGACTGTATTTGCGTTATTAACAGCAATCTTGATTTTCTGTTTTGCTCAACGTCCACAAGCCCCGGCAACTTCGATTGTTTCAAAAATCATGGTGTGGATTGGACAGCGCAGCTACGAAATGTATTTATTTCATCTGATTATTTTGGGATTGATCAAAGTTTTGTATTTTCCTAAAACCACCTTGCCTGATCAGAAACTCATGCTGCTGCTAATCTTTTTTGTGGGAACTTTTGTTTTTAGCTGGTTAATTGAAAAATATTATTCTACGCCTTTAAATCATAAGATTAGACAAACATGGATTAGAAAAAAGCCTCAGGTCAACTGAGGCTTTCAGTGCGTATCGTCTATTTTAAAATTGCGGTTTAACCACCACTAAAATGACAACAGCAAATAAAATCAGAGTTGGCATTTCATTAAAAAACCGCCAGAACTTATGTGATTTATAATGCGCATTGCCAATCAATTTTTTGCGATAGTAACCACAGACAAAGTGGTAAATCACTAAAAGCGCAACTAAAGCAACCTTGAGATAAAACCATACCGCCTGATGATAATGCTGTGTGGCATCACCCCAATCCACCAAAAAGTGAGCAGTAATTAAAGTGGCAATCATGGATGGCCACATAATTCCCCGATATAGTTTGCGCTCCATCACTTCAAAGCGTTGATGACTAATCGTATCTTCGCTCATGGCGTGATAGACATAGAGACGCGGCAAATAAAACAATGCCGCGAACCAGCATACTACAGCTATGATATGTAATGCTTTTACCCAAAGGAAAGCATCAGTCGGTGCATCCATCGATTATCCCTAGTGGGATATTAGGCATCCCACTTTTTGAAAATAAGGCAGGCATTAACGCCGCCAAAGCCAAAACTGTTACTCATCACAGTATTTAGTTTTGCATCACGTTTTTCAAGTACGATATCAAAACCTTTAGCACCTTCATCCAATTCAGTCACGTTAATGTTCGGTGCGATAAAGTCATTTTGCATCATTAGGACAGAATAAATCGCTTCTTGCACACCTGCTGCGCCCAAGCTATGACCTGTCATCGATTTGGTTGAGCTGATCGCTGGAACTTGACCTTCACCAAATGCGCGTTCCATGGCTTTAAGTTCAGTCACGTCACCCGCTGGTGTAGAAGTGCCGTGTGTATTGACATAGTCAATCTTCTCTACACCATGTTGTTTGGCTTCATCCAGTGCCATCAGGATACAACGGGTTGCACCTTCACCACTTGGAGCAACCATATCTGCTCCGTCAGAGTTTGCCGCATAAGCCACAACTTCGGCAAGAATGTTTGCACCGCGTGCTTGAGCATGTTCAAGTGATTCAAGCACCACAAAACCGCCACCACCCGCAATCACAAAACCATCACGGTCTGCTGAATAGGGGCGAGAAGCTGTTTCAGGTGTATCATTGTATTTTGAACATAATGCGCCCATGGCATCAAACAATAGGCTTTGTGACCAGTGGTCTTCTTCACCACCACCTGCCAGCATTAAATCTTGTTTGCCAAGTTGAATCAGGTTAAAGGCATAACCAATCGCATCGGCAGAAGTTGCACATGCACTGGTAATAGAGTGAGCCACGCCTTGAAGTTTAAACGCAACGCCTACGTTTGCAGTAATGGTGTTACTCATATTACGCGGTACAAAGAAAGGTCCGACTTTACGTGCACCTTTTTCTTCAAGTAGTTCGACCATTTCAACCACAGAATGTGTTGAGTTACCACCACTACCACCCGCGATACCATAACGCGGATTACCTGCTAAATCTTCGACTTTTAAGCCAGCATGTTGAACTGCATCGACTGCTGCATTGTATGCGTACATCGCACACACGCCCATAAACCGTTTAATTTTACGATCAATATGATCAAAGTTTTGTTCCGCTGCCGCACTAACATGACTCTTAAAGTTGAGTTCAGCATAAGATGGGTTAAAACGTGTCCCAGAGATTCCATTTTGAAGTGAATGAGTGACCTCTTCCAAGGAGTTACCGATGCATGAGTTAATCCCCATGCCAGTGATTACAACACGTTTCATCTACAGATCCCTTATATGGTGATGGTTTTGAGTGCGACGAAATTCGACATTATTGATAGAGGGAGATTAAAGCCCGAAGAATTGCGTCACTCATGTTTGAGATTGATATCATGATAACAGAAAGAATTTTCAATTCTTATGGCAAATTTTATGCGCATTGCACAAAGACAAAAATCATGTGGTATCTAGGTTATTTGAGACAATGCTTTACCAAAAGAAACAGATTAAAGTTGAGATAAGTCCACACTACACCTAGTATTTATCACTAAATGCAAGAATCAAAACATAGAGGTACTTGATGACAAATTCTAATAATAATCAATCGCAAAGTTTGCTTGGCACGGCATTTGGAGTGGCTAAAAAGCTCAGTTCCAGTGGTTTAAATGCTTTGGGTCATGTTGCACCTGGCACAGTTTCAAAAATAAACACGGCTGTTGATCAGGCACGTACAGTAGATGGAAGCGCGCGTGTAAAAAATCCATTGGAAGTTGAACAATACGAAAATCCACAGCAAATGTTGCGTCAGCATTTACCTAAAGTCTCACAGCAATTATTAGGTCGTCATTACAATCGCATTTACAGTGTGGCCAGTTTTTTATCGCCAGAAATTAATGAAAAAATTTCAGATTATCTATTTGATCGATTAAATGATTTTACCGAACAAACCAGCTCTGCCACTAAGGTTTTGGAAGAGGCAGGTGCGAAGTCACTGCAAGAACTTCAAAATAACCCTGATCGTTCACAACGGATCAGTCAGGCATTGATTGAACAAAATAAAATTTTAGCTGTTGCTCAAGGTGCTGTCAGTGGTGCAACAGGTATAGTCGGTGCTGCGGTTGATGTGCCTTTTTCACTGGCATTGGCGTTAAGAACGATCTATCAGACAGGTCGTGCGCATGGTTTTGAACTGAACCAACAACAAGAGCAGGACATCGTTGAATTTGTTTTTAAAGAAATTGATTTGGGGTTGGTTGCAGAAAAGCAAACTTTGCTCATGGCGATCAAGACTTTAAAAAATATGCTACAAACCCACGATTTATCACAGTTTCAGCAACTTTTAGGTTCAACTAATGATACTGAGTTTTTAAAAAAATGGTTGGTTGATGATCAGGGACAGTTCAAATACAAATGGTTGAATGGTTTTTCTAAGTTTTCTGCGATTGGAAAATTAAGTCCACTTGCAGGAGCAACGGTGAGTGCGATTTATAGTTGGCGTCTAATTGAAGATGCTGGGCAAAAATCTCAGGCAATTTTTGGTGGTGCACGTCATTATTTATTACAACATCCTGATGCACAGATTTCGCCACTTAAGGCATATCTAGCCTTGGAACAACAGGTTGGAAAAGCCAAGCATTCATTGATCAGTCCCAATACTCAAGCCATTTCTCAGCAACTAGAGCAACCTAGTACTCAGGAAATTCAACAAGGCGTTGATGTACCGACAACTTCAGCAAGCATAAAGAAAGTCACAGTTAAAGCGCGTAAGCCTCGGACTGCATCAACACAGCAGGATTCAGCGCAAAAGGTTGAAGAGGGTATTCATTCATTGGCTGAACAATACGTTGAGCCGCATGAGCAAACTGAACAACAGCCTGCCTTGACTGAAAAAACTGCACCAGTACCTGAATTAGAAGTGATAGAGGCCAACGTTGAAGCTGAGGTTGTTAAACCGAAGCGCAAGCGTAGCGTTAAACCTAAAGCTGAATAGAGTTTTTTTGTCATCAAAACTTAAACAAAGCCTGTTAGGGTGCTGAACAATAAAAAGCACAGCAATGCCAGAAATGGTCAACATTTGCGAACCATGCCAATGTTGACCATTTTTATATCTTGGCTTACAATTGTATGCCCTCAAAAAGAGGTGTTTTCTTTTTGAGGTTTTTTATTAACGGGAGAATTGCCATATGGCAACAACAAATCAGTTGATCCGTAAGGGTCGCACAACTTTGGTTGAAAAATCCAAAGTTCCTGCGTTGAAGGCTTGTCCACAACGTCGTGGTGTATGTACACGTGTTTATACCACTACCCCTAAAAAACCTAACTCAGCAATGCGTAAGGTTTGCCGTGTTCGCTTGACTTCTGGTTTTGAAGTTTCTAGCTACATCGGTGGTGAAGGTCATAACCTACAAGAGCACAGTGTTGTTCTTATCCGTGGTGGTCGTGTTAAAGACTTACCAGGTGTACGTTACCATACCGTTCGTGGTTCTTTAGACTGTGCTGGTGTGAAAGATCGTAACCAGTCTCGTTCTAAATACGGCGCGAAACGTCCTAAGAAGTAATTCTTAAGTCGTTCCAAGCTGCAATCCTTTAGCGTTTCGCTTGTCCAGATTTCAAATTGAAATTCAAGCGACGTATAGTAAGGCCAGCGTAGCGTGCATGACACTTGCACAATCTGCTGGATCACCCTGAAGTGTCATATTTATAGGTAGTTTTAAAATGCCAAGACGTCGCGTAGTCGCTGCTCGTGAGATCCTTCCAGATCCAAAATTCAGCAGCCAAACAATCGCTAAATTTATGAACCACGTTATGCAAGACGGTAAAAAATCGATTGCAGAAAGTATCGTTTACGGTGCTTTAGACCGCGTTCAAGAAAAAAACAAAGTAGACCCAGTTGAATTTTTTGAAGCTACACTTGAAAAAGTTCGCCCTATGGTCGAAGTAAAAGCACGCCGTGTTGGTGGTGCTACTTATCAAGTTCCTATGGAAGTGCGCCCATCCCGTCGTACTGCCTTAGCGATGCGTTGGTTAGTAGATGCTGCTGCAAAGCGTTCTGAAAAAACTATGGCTTTACGTCTTGCTGGCGAGTTGCTTGATGCAGCTGAAGGCAAAGGTGCTGCAATCAAAAAACGTGAAGACGTGCACCGTATGGCTGAAGCGAACAAAGCCTTCTCTCATTACCGTTTCTAAGCGGATAAAACAGTCCCTTATCAGGAGAATACTCATGCGTACCGCATCTCGATTTAACATCGCACTTTACCCTAGCGGGGGATTTGCGGGTATTTAAGTTGCCCCCACTGTGAGTATTCGCGCGCATCAATCCTGTATTGGTGCGTCCTGTTTTAAACATCATATTTAGGAATGTAAGTCATCATGGCTCGTCAAACCCCGATTACCCGTTACCGTAACATCGGTATTTCTGCTCACATCGATGCAGGTAAAACTACAACAACTGAACGTATTTTGTTCTACACAGGTGTATCTCACAAAATTGGTGAAGTACACGACGGTGCAGCAACAATGGACTGGATGGAACAAGAGCAAGAACGTGGTATTACCATTACTTCTGCTGCTACGACTTGTTTCTGGTCTGGTATGGCGAATCAGTTCGAACAACACCGTATCAACGTAATTGACACTCCGGGACACGTAGACTTCACGATCGAAGTTGAACGTTCTATGCGTGTTCTTGACGGTGCGTGCATGGTTTACTGTGCAGTGGGTGGTGTACAACCTCAGTCTGAAACTGTATGGCGTCAAGCGAACAAATATAAAGTGCCTCGTTTGGCATTTGTGAACAAGATGGACCGTACTGGTGCTAACTTCTTCCGTGCAGTGGAACAAGTTAAAACTCGTTTAGGCGGTAATCCTGTGCCTATCGTTGTGCCAATTGGTGCAGAAGATACCTTTGCAGGTGTTGTTGACTTAATCGAAATGAAAGCGATTATCTGGGATGAACCATCTCAAGGTATGAAGTTTGAATACGGTGAAATTCCAGCTGATCTTGTTGATACTGCTAATGAATGGCGTACCAACATGGTTGAAGCAGCTGCTGAAGCTTCTGAAGAGTTAATGGACAAGTACCTAGAAGAAGGTGATCTTTCTAAAGAAGAGATCATCGCTGGTCTTCGTGCGCGTACATTGGCATCTGAAATTCAGGTGATGCTGTGTGGTTCTGCGTTCAAGAACAAAGGTGTTCAACGTATGTTGGATGCTGTGATTCAATTCTTACCTTCTCCAACAGAAGTAAAAGCGATTGAAGGTATTCTTGACGACAAAGCTGAAACTAAAGCATCTCGTGAAGCATCTGACGAAGCTCCGTTCTCTGCACTTGCATTCAAAATCATGAATGACAAATTCGTAGGTAACTTGACTTTCGTACGTGTTTATTCTGGTGTCCTTAAACAAGGTGACCCAGTATATAACCCTGTGAAGTCTAAGCGTGAACGTATTGGTCGTATCGTGCAAATGCATGCGAACGAACGTCAAGATCTTGATGAAATCCGTGCAGGTGATATCGCAGCGTGTGTAGGTCTTAAAGACGTAACCACAGGTGATACACTGTGTGATGAGAAAAACATCATTACGCTTGAGCGTATGGAATTCCCAGAGCCAGTAATTTCTTTGGCTGTTGAACCAAAAACTAAAGCTGACCAAGAAAAAATGTCAATCGCTTTAGGTCGTTTGGCGAAAGAAGATCCATCATTCCGCGTTCGTACAGATGAAGAATCTGGTCAAACGATTATTGCGGGTATGGGTGAGCTTCACCTTGACATCATCGTTGACCGTATGAAGCGTGAATTCGGTGTTGAAGCGAACATTGGTAAACCAATGGTTGCTTACCGTGAAACGATCAAAAAGTCAGTTGAACAAGAAGGTAAATTCGTACGTCAAACTGGTGGTAAAGGTAAGTTTGGTCATGTATATGTTCGTCTTGAGCCGCTTGATGTTGAAGAAGCTGGTAAAGAATACGAATTCGCTGAAGAAGTTGTTGGTGGTGTAGTTCCTAAAGAATTCTTTGGTGCGGTTGACAAAGGTATTCAAGAACGTATGAAGAATGGTGTCTTGGCTGGTTACCCTGTTGTGGGTATCAAAGCGACATTATTTGATGGTTCTTACCATGATGTCGACTCTGATGAATTGTCGTTCAAAATGGCAGGTTCTTATGCCTTCCGTGATGGTTTCATGAAAGCAGATCCTATTTTGCTTGAACCAATCATGAAAGTTGAAGTAGAAACTCCAGAAGACTACATGGGCGATATCATGGGTGACTTAAACCGTCGTCGTGGTATGGTTCAGGGTATGGACGATCTTCCTGGTGGAACAAAAGCCATTAAAGCAGAAGTTCCACTTGCTGAGATGTTTGGTTACGCAACTCAAATGCGTTCTATGTCTCAAGGTCGTGCGACATACTCAATGGAATTTGCTAAATATGCTGAGACTCCACGTAACGTGGCGGAAGGCATTATTGCGAAATTCCAGTCAGGCGGTAAAAAAGGTGACGACGAGTAATCTTTCGATTACTATAAGCCCAAACTAATTTTTAGTTAAAAAACCAAGCGCTCATGAGCGACCCTCATGAGCAGTTTATAAAGGAAAAACTCATGGCTAAGGCTAAGTTTGAACGTAATAAACCACACGTAAACGTGGGCACAATTGGTCACGTTGACCATGGTAAAACAACTCTTACTGCTGCAATCGCAACAATCTGTGCGAAAACTTACGGCGGTGAAGCGAAAGATTACTCACAAATCGACTCAGCTCCTGAAGAAAAAGCACGTGGTATTACCATTAATACTTCACACGTAGAATACGATTCTCCAATTCGTCACTACGCGCACGTAGACTGCCCAGGCCACGCCGATTATGTTAAAAACATGATCACTGGTGCTGCTCAAATGGATGGTGCGATCCTTGTATGTGCTGCGACTGATGGTCCAATGCCACAAACTCGTGAACACATCCTTCTTTCACGTCAGGTGGGTGTACCTTACATCATCGTATTCTTAAACAAATGCGACCTAGTAGACGACGAAGAGCTTCTTGAGCTAGTAGAAATGGAAGTTCGTGAACTTCTATCTACTTATGACTTCCCAGGTGATGACACTCCAGTAATCCGTGGTTCTGCGCTTAAAGCATTGGAAGGCGATGCAGGCGAATACGGCGAGAAATCAGTTCTTGACCTCGTTGCTGCACTTGACTCTTATATCCCAGAGCCAGAGCGTGCAATCGACAAAGCATTCTTGATGCCAATCGAAGACGTATTCTCAATTTCTGGTCGTGGTACAGTAGTAACTGGCCGTGTAGAATCAGGTATCGTTAAAGTTGGTGAATCAGTTGAAATCGTGGGTATCCGTGATACTCAAACTACGACAGTGACTGGCGTTGAAATGTTCCGTAAACTGCTTGACGAAGGTCGTGCAGGCGAGAACTGTGGTGTGTTGTTACGTGGTACTAAGCGTGAAGACGTACAACGTGGTCAAGTATTGACTAAACCAGGTGCGATCAAGCCACACACTAAATTTGACGCAGAAGTATACGTACTTTCTAAAGAAGAAGGTGGTCGTCATACTCCATTCCTAAATGGTTACCGTCCACAGTTCTATTTCCGTACCACTGACGTAACTGGTGCAATCCAGTTGAAAGAAGGTGTAGAAATGGTTATGCCAGGTGACAACGTAGAAATGTCAGTAGAATTGATCCACCCGATCGCAATGGATCCAGGTCTACGTTTTGCGATTCGTGAAGGTGGTCGTACTGTAGGTGCTGGTGTTGTTGCGAAAGTAACTGCATAATCA